>CAZEEB010000076.1:0-9522 GCA_964511245.1 uncultured Paludibacter sp. | reverse complement strand
GGTCCCCCAGACCAGTACTCTAAACCGGGCTGAGCTACATCCCGCTGAAATTATTCTACAAAAGTAATCAAAATAAATTTTTTAGATAATAAACGAAAAAAATATTAGAATTATTTATAATAATGGACTGAAAAGTCGAGCAAAAGATTCTTTTAGTTTTTGCTTGCGACTACGTTTTGACCATACTTTGAGGGTTAATTCATCACAATTTTTTATGTCATTTATAAACAAATCATGCAATTTAACAGAAGTTTTGGTATCGTATATAAATGCATTAGCTTCAAAATTCTGACCAAAACTTCGTTCATCCATATTACTTGAGCCCACAATGGAAATAACATCATCAATAACAATAGCTTTACTATGAAGAAACCCATTTTTATATCTGAAAACCCGAACTCCGGCTTCAAGTGTTTTTTCTAAATAGCTTGCCGTACTTGCATCCGAAAAACGCGAATCGGAATGTGAAGGTATCATCAATCGAACATCTATTCCGGCTAATGCAGCCATCTGAATACATGTGGCAATTTCATCCGTTGGCATAAAATAGGGTGAATGTATATAAATGTATTTTGATGACGACATTATAGCAGAAGCAATTCCGTGTAGTATAGCAGGCCAATCGGAATCAGGACCGCTACTTACAATTTGAACTAAATTATTCTCAAAAGTCTTAGGCACCGGGAAATACTCAATCCCTTCAATGAGCTTTCTATCAACAAAATACCAATCAATTATAAATTGTAATTGTAGTCCATGAACAGCAGAACCCTCTAATTTAATAAAAGTATCACGCCATTTGCCTAATTCATTGCCATATCTATAACGGTCGGCTATATTTAATCCGCCAATAAAACCTTCTTTGCCATCAATAACCACCAATTTTCGGTGATTTCGATAGTTTATTTTATTTGTTCGTGAAATTTGCCACCTGAATGGTAAAAAAGGTCGAAGATAAACTCCGGCATTTTGTAGTGATTTTAGATAACTTTTTGATAATTTGAAACTTCCCCAATAGTCATATATCATTCTTACACGAACTCCTTCTTTTGCTTTTAAAATAAGCAACTCGCGTAATTTATTTGAGATTTTATCATCTTCAAAGATAAAAAATTGTATGTGAATATGATCAGTTGCTTTCAAAATAGCTTTAAAAAGTTCATTGAAAGTACTTTCTCCATCAGAAAATATATTAATACTGTTATTTAAATACCCTAAAGCCCCACAATTTTTGTGAAGCAATTTAATTAAATTAATTTGGTTTTTGTCTAAATTTAAAGTATCAAAAAGCCGTATATCCAAATCCTCAATTGGTTTATTTTTTACACTTCGGATACTTTTTTCAGTTATAATTTTCTTTTTTCGATAATCTTGACCAAATAAAAGATAGAGCCACATACCTAAAACAGGTAAAAAAAGCAATACCAAAACCCATGAAATTGATTTAACAGGATTTCTGTTTTCTAATAACAAAACTGAAATTATTGTTAGCAGAGTATAAAGGTAGAGTAAAATAATAATGGTTGTAAAAATGTGTTTCATAGCTATTTGAGAATCAAGTTATTTGTTTTCAAAATGTAACCATTGATGATTATCATATTCTTTTTTTGAAAATGCTAACATGTTAATATTCGGAGCTTTAACTCCGTCTTGAATGCTAAGTGATGATATTTCTATATTGGCTTCGTCCCATAAATTAGCTTCTATAAACCTATTTAAAATGCTTGCTCCACCTTCAATCAGTACTGAATGAATATTATGTTCATGTATTTTCTTTACTATATTTTCTAAACTATTAACATTAAAATCTATATAAATATATTCGATATTATGTTCATTTCGACGTGGTTTCTCTGTAAAAATAAGAGTAGGAATGCTGCCATCCAATATTTTGTAATCGGTTGGGATTCTCCCTTGCCGGTCAATGGCAATGCGCACAGGTGATCTTCCAGACCAATTTCGCACAGTAAGCGATGGATTATCAAGTAATACTGTATTGGCGCCTACTAAAATTGCTTGATTTTCTGAGCGCATTTTATGTGTTAATTGTGTGGTTATTGTATTTGAAATTTGCAATGGCTCTTCTGTTCTGTCAATTCTCTTTTTATCAATAAATCCATCATGGGTTTGTGCCCATTTCAGAAGTATAAAGGGTCGGTTTTGCTCCTGAAAAAC
The DNA here is from genome assembly GCA_964511245.1 of uncultured Paludibacter sp. Taxonomy (GTDB): domain Bacteria; phylum Bacteroidota; class Bacteroidia; order Bacteroidales; family Paludibacteraceae; genus Paludibacter. The sequence continues at coordinate 7,347 of CAZEEB010000076.1, read as the reverse complement.
AAAAAAACGTTTATTTAAGTCACGACAATTCTGTTCTAAAACCCCCACAAAAACCTCAACGCCTGCTTTTTGCAACAATTCAATTCCTTTACCTGCAACTTTTGGATTTGGATCGAGTGTACCAATAATAACTTTTGGAATTTCACTTTTTATTATCAATTCAGCACAGGGTGGAGTTTTTCCATAATGCGAACAAGGTTCAAGGTTTACATACAAAGTTGATTGTTGCAGCAATGTTGTATCTTTAACAGAATTTATGGCATTCGGTTCAGCGTGAGACTCACCATACCGCTTATGATAGCCTTCACCAATAATTTTATCATTGCAAACAATAACAGCTCCTACCATTGGATTTGGTGCAACATAACCTACTCCGTTTTGTGCCAGTTGCAAGCACCGTTCCATATATTTTGTTTCAAAATACATAATTCATTTGAATTTATTTTAAATGATACTTTTTGCTGGTTAATTTCAATTCAACTATCTTTGCTCCCATGGAAAATGCCATCGCTAAAATTAAATCGGAATTAAAAAATTTATATCCTTCAACTGAAATTAGTAGCTTTTGCAGGCTTATTATCGGCAAAGTTACAGGTTTTTCTAATACTCAAATTATTCTTAACAAAAATACTCATTTTTCGGATGTACAACATCATGAAATTGAAAATATTATTGATAAACTTAAAAAAAATATTCCAATTCAATACATTTTGGGCGAAACAGAATTTTATGGTTTAACTTTCAACGTGAATAACTCGGTTTTGATACCTCGTCCCGAAACGGAAGAACTTGTGCAATGGGTATGTAAAGAATTTGATCTGAAATCCACTTTAAAAATACTGGATATTGGTACCGGAAGCGGCTGTATTGCAATAAGTTTGAGACATGAATTTTCAAATTCAGAAGTTGACGCTTTTGATATTTCAGATTCTGCACTCCTTACTGCACAATCAAATGCATATTTGAATAATTTATCTGTAAATTTTCATTTATTTGATATTTTAAATCCAACCGAATTAGATCGAAAATGGGACATTATTGTTAGCAATCCTCCGTATATATTGGAAAATGAAAAACCCAACATTGAAGCAAATGTAATTGATAATGAACCCCATATTGCATTATTTGTTCCGGATAATGAACCATTGCTTTTTTACAAGGCAATAGTTCAATTTGCTAAAAAACATTTAAACATGAATGCTGCATTGTTTTTTGAAATAAATCGAAATTACGGTGATGAAGTTGTAAATTTACTTATTGATTTTGGTTTTGTAAATATTGAACTCCGAAAAGATATTTCGGGTAACAATAGAATGATTCGTGCTTCATTAAGGTAAAACGCTTTAAAATCAACTACTTTTTGAGTAGAAATTCCACAGGAATGTTCAAACGTTTATGCCACGAATTCTCACTGTGGTCGTCACCGGGAAAGAATCTGGTGAGCCATGATTTTTCATTGAACCCTTTACTCTTCATTATTGAATCGGCTTTAATCTGATAAGGCTGATACATTGCATCCAGTGTCTTATCGCCATAATCAAAATAAATTTTATGGGTTTTCGGATTGGGTAAGTGCTTGCTGATGTAGTTTAGAAAAGCATCCGGAACAGGATTATTCTCCGTAACAAATATTCCTGGCCAGTGAGTCGACATACATGCAGCACCACCAAAAACAGAAGGATATTCGCAAATGGCATACATCGAAATCAAACCTCCCATGCTGCTTCCGGCTATGAAAGTATGATCTTTGTCTTTGTAAACGGAGTATGTATTATCGATAAACGGTTTCAACTCTTTGACCAAAAACTGAAGGTAATTATCGGAATTTGGACTGAAAACATCGGATACCCTACCCGCTGATTGCAATTGCCTGGTTACAAAGTTTTTATGTTCGGTTGATAGTGATTCAAAAGGCTTTTCCGGGAAATAATTTGGATGGCGGTGTTTTCCAGCATTCCAAACACCAACGATTATAAAATCATTTACTTTGCCTTCTGTCATCAGTTTAGTGGCAACTTCGTCGGCATTCCAGCTCTGTTTATTCCAGGTAGTGGAAGCATCAAACAGCATTTGCCCATCGTGCATATACAGCACAGAATATTTCTTCTTCGGACTGTAACCATCAGGTAACCAGACTTCCACATTTCGCTCAGTTACAAATTTAGATTCAAATTCCTCATAAAAATCGATTTTTCCTGTTGAAGGTTTTTGACGAGGAGTTTTAGGTAAAAGAAACTCAATTGGAACATTCAATCGCTCACTCCAGGCTACTTCATTATGTTGTCCGTTTTCGAACACCTTGGATAAATAATTAAACTTGCTATATCCTTTACCTTTTGCAATTAAATCAACAAACATCTGAGTAATTGAGTATGTAGTGTCAGCCTCGGCCGTACCATAATCCATATATATTTTGTGACCCCAAGCTGTAGCTAAATTATGTTTTAAATAATCAAAAGTTGCGGTTGGCATGTCGTAGTTTGGTTCAATTTGACTCAGCCAAGCTGTTGAAAGACAGGCCGAACCACCAAAAACATAGGGATATTCGGAAATTGCATAAAGAGAAATCAAGCCACCCATACTCGAACCTAAAATAAAGGTATGATCTTTGTCATCATAAGTAGAGTATGTTTTGGCAATGTAAGGTTTCAATTCATTTACTATGAAATTTAAATAATTATCGCCTGTTGCCACTTTGCCATTAAAATACTTTTCTGATATGATTTTTTGAGTATTTTTTTCCAGTCTGTCAAAAACTTTAGTTGGAAAATACTCCGAAATCCGCTCTGAACCTTTATTCCAAATACCAATAACAATGCAGCGTTCAATCTTCTTTTCACGAATTAGTTTTGAAAAAACTTCATCCACTTTCCACTCTTTTCTGTTCCAGCATAAAGTACTGTCAAACAGCATTTGCCCGTCGTGCATGTAAACCACGCTGTATTTTTTCTTTCCATCGTAACCTTCTGGCAACCATACATCTACGTTTCGTGAAGCAATGAATTTTGATTGAAAATTGTCAATCCGTTTCACACTACCCGACGACACTTTTGGTAAATTTTGTCCATAAATAAAATTTACTGAAACAAAAATAAGAATACATAATAACGTGTTTTTCATTTGATTATCACATTAATTGGCAACTAAAACTGCATATCCCCACGGTTTCAGTTTATAATCGGCATTTTTTGAAATAGCAATTTTTTCTCCAAAAGAAACACTGAAACTTCCTGAAATATCATCAATAATTTTAAAAATTTGTTCTTTGTCAGAAAAATTAAACAGGCTAAGTACTTTATTGTTTTCTTTCGTGCGGAGGAATACAAAAACTGATTCAGGATTTGAATTTTTCAAAATTTTGAAGTCGCCACCATAGTTTAAATTCCAGAGTGCTTTGTTATTTTTTTTCAGTTGGTTTAATTTAGAGAGAAATTCCTGACGTTCAAATTTTCCGAATGAAATTGTGTCTTTATCAAAAAATCTGAGTCGTTTTTTGAATCCTGCTTCCTGTCCTGAATAAGTAAGTGGCATGCCCGGAATAGTGTAAATCAACACATTAAATGCATCAACAGCCTTATCGCCCAACCGTTCATATTCGCTTCCATCCCAGGTATTCAAGTCGTGATTGGTAATAAACTGCATTCTCAAATCTTCCGGTTTGAACTTTTTATTTTCGTCAGCGAAATGTTTAGCCAAAGCAGTTGCATTCTTTTTTCCTTTTGCCATTGCATTAATCGTGTCTTTCAGTGGCCAATCGTAAGTCATGTCAAAAGCTTTATGGATAATCGGTTCGCCTGCCTCAGCCAGAAAAAAGCAGCCAGGTTTGAGTTCATCAATTGCTTTACGTGCGTGAATCCAGAAATTCAGGGGAATCATTCCGGCTACATCGCATCTAAATCCGTCAATATCTGTATTTTTTACCCAATATTTCATGGCTTCAATCATGGCTTTGCGTAATTCGGGATTATCGTAATTCAGGTCGGCTGTATCTTCCCAATCGGTTCCTTTGGGTATAATTATATTTCCGAGACTATCTTTTGTGTACCAGTCGGAATGTGGTTTAATCCAAACATTGTCCCAAGAGGTGTGGTTGGCTACCCAGTCGATAATCACATGCATTCCCAATTTGTGAGCTTCAGTAACCAGGTTTTTAAAGTCAGCTTCGGTTCCGTGTTCGGGATTAACGGCGGTATAATCTCTCACAGCATAATAACTTCCGAGTTTGCCCTTACGGTTTTTCAGTCCAATGGGATTGATTGGCATCATCCAGATAATGTCAACCCCCATCGCTTTTAGACGAGGCAACTGTTTTTGGAATGCAGCGAAAGTGCCTTCAGGAGTGTATTGACGGGTATTTACTTCGTATATATTTGCACTTTTCGCCCAGTTAGGCATTGATTTTTTGATGGCGATGGAGTCCATTAAATGATCTATATTAACATTATGTCTTTTGCAGGATGACATAAAAATATCAGTTAATAATAGCAAAATAATTGTTGAAATTACGATTGGAAAAATGTGTTTTCGCATAAAATATTAATTTAAGTATCTGTATATATGCAATTTATCTTAATTCTAAAATCATTGCTGTTTGTTTTGGAATCGTAAATTTATTTTTTAGATCAACCGTTTTTCCAGTTATTACATCCGTCCCGATTGATTTGGTCTCTATACTTTGATTAAAACGCTCCGATTCTATAATCTGGTCGGTTTCATTGTTATTAATTATTACCATAATTTTTTCAGTTTGATTATATCTAAAATATGTATAAACATCGTTTTGAGGCGCATAATGTGTCAATAAACCGGTATGAATCACTGTTTTGTTTTTGCGCCAGTTTAGCAATTTTGATACGAAATTAAAGTATTCATTTTGAGTCGAAGTTCTGCCTTTGGAAGTGAATGCATTAATCGAATCACCCTGCCAGCCACCCGGAAAGTCCTGACGAATATCACCATCACCAACATCTTTATTGCCTCTCATGCCAATTTCTGAACCATAGTAAATCTGCGGGATTCCACGCATAGTCATCAAAACCGACATAGCCATTTTGAATTTATTCAAGTCACCTTTGTAGTTTTCATTAATCCGCTGAGTGTCATGATTCTCAGCAAAAATGAGCAAATTGTTGATGTCGGGATACAAATAATCATTCCCAATAGTGTTGTACAGCCGGTTCATGCCCATATCTTCCCAGTATTTGCCATGCTCATTGAAACAGCTAAGTAATGACCGTTGAAGAACAAAATCCATTACTGAAGGCAAGTCAGAATTGTATTTTAGAGAGTTCACCGAGTTTTTCTGCCAAAATGCAATATCCATCGAATTTGCAAATGAAGTTTCGCCAACGATGTTAAATTTTGGATATTCATCGGTAATAGCTTTTGCCCATTGAGTCATGGCATCGCGGTCGTTGTACTGATAAGTGTCCATTCTGATGCCATCCAGGTTCGACGATTCAATCCACCAAATGGAGTTTTGAATATAATAGGTCCAGAAATAGGGATTTTTTTGATTCATATCCGGCATCGTTTTATCAAACCAACCATCGATAAACAGTTTTTTGTCAATTTCAGAGGCATGTGTATCTTTAATTGTAGCGGCTTTGTGGTTGGTATAAGTCATTTCAGGCCACTGATGAATCCAGTCTTCGAAAGGTAAATCGGCCATCCACCAACTCCAAATTCCGCAATGGTTGGAAACCATGTCCATAATTACTTTCAGACCTTTTTGGTGAGATGCTTCCACAAAATTCGAATATTCTGCATTGCTGCCAAAACGCGGGTCAATTTTGTAATAATCGCTTATGGCATAGCCGTGATAACTGTATTTATCGTAATTATTTTCCTGAACAGGTGTGCACCAAATTGCCGTTGCACCCAATTCTTTGATATAATCCAAATGATCTACAATTCCTTTGATATCGCCTCCATGACGTCCATAATCAATTGCACGGTTCATCTTTTCGGGCTGAGAGTCTATATTATCGTTTTTCGGGTCACCGTTGGCAAAGCGGTCGGGCATAAGCAGATAAATTACATCGGAACTCGTAAATCCCTGACGGTCGGAAGATCCGGCGCGTCGCTTTTTTAGTTCGTAAGGAATGAAAATGTCTTTTTTGTCAGGCTGTTTCAGTATGATTTGAAACGTTCCTGCTTTGGCCGTTTTTGAATCAATTTCGAGTGTTACAAACAAATAATTTGGACTGCAGGCACGGTTGGTTTTCAACACTTTAACACCCTGATAATTGATTTCCGGCAATCGGTTACAGATTTCTGTTCCATGAATCAGCAGTTGAAGTTGAGGATTTTTCATGCCAACCCACCAAAATGTTGGTTCTACACGTTCAATTTGAGCGGAAAGTTGAAGCGTAATAGCACAAAAGAGTAAATAGATGATTTTTTTAGACATAGAACTATTGTTTGAAAGTAATTTGACGAAGTATTGTTTTTGAAAGCGGAATTAATTCAATTCTTTTTGATTGATTATCAGACTTATCAATCAAATTTACTTGAATTTTATTATTTTCAATTACCGGGTTTATTTTTTTAGCCAAATAGAATTCGCTAATTTGTGAAGATGGCAGATAAAAATAATCATAAAGTTCTGAAGTATACTGTCGGCCTTTTGATTCAGTGAAAGCTATTGGGTATGCATAAAGCAAAGCACCGAACCGAAATGAGGTTTCACGGTTTGCTGCAATGACTGATTTAACTTCCGTATCAAATGAAAGTTTTATTACTTTTGCATTTTGAGTTGTTATTGAAATGTATTCATTATCAATAGTATACGATTCATTGCAGTTTATTTTGGAAGCCCATTCGGGTATGCGGATTTTGAGAATGAATGAAATGTTTTTCTCCGATTTGACTTCAAAAACAAAATTATTACTAAAAGGATAATTAGTTATTTCCTTAATTTGAATATTGGTGTTATTCAGAGTTGTTTTTACTGTACTTGGTCCTAATAATGTAGCCACCAAAGTGTTTTCACCTTCTTTCATCCACATATTCTGAACATAATATGGGGTAATCCGACCAGCATTGGGGTTGCAACAAACTGCAACATCTTGATGTGCAGGTGAGTACTTATAACGGGTCTGTTTTCTGTCTGCTTCAGCCTGACCATTTTTAGTACCGTTCATTTGGAATGAATTATCGGTTTTCAAATAGGCAATTCCCGAATGAACAGGATTGCGGGCACCCTGAGCAGCGTTGAAAAAGATGTTTTCTATCTTTTCTGCAATGGAATTATTCCCTGTTTTTTCGAGAAGTAATGAATAACTATCAGTCAGTTCTTGCAGATCGGAAGAGCACACGTCTGAACTCCAGTCACCTGAAGCTATC
>CAZEEB010000075.1:0-9558 GCA_964511245.1 uncultured Paludibacter sp. | reverse complement strand
GAACTTTACGGAATTTATTTTGCCAAACAAGCCATCGTCAAACAAGACCGCTGTTTTCTGGTGGAAGGTTACACCGACGTGATTTCGATGCACCAGAGCGGTATCGAAAATGTGGTGGCCTCGTCGGGAACATCGCTAACACCCGGGCAGATTCGTCTGATTCACCGCTTTACCGAAAACGTAACCGTAATATACGATGGCGACGCGGCCGGTATCAAAGCATCCATTCGGGGTATCGATTTATTGTTGGAAGAAGGACTGAACATAAAGGTTCTTTTGCTGCCCGATGGCGATGATCCGGATTCATTTGCCCGCAAAACAAATGCGTCCGATTTTATTGAATACGTGGAGCGCAATGCCTCCGACTTTATCCGTTTCAAAACTAATCTGTTACTTGATGAGGCCGGTAATGATCCCGTGAAACGTGCCGGATTGGTACTTGATATAGTTCGTAGCATTGCCATAATTCCAAATTCGGCTATCCGGGGCGAATACGTGAAAGCATGTAGTACGCTGCTAAACGTGGAGGAACAAATGCTTTATTATGAAATTAATAAGCTTAAAAACTCTGAAAATGAAAAAAATATTACTCGTCGACAAAACGAGAATTCCACAAGTGCAAATGAAAAAGAAAATGACAATGTAACGAATCCAATTAGCTCGTCATCAAAATATGAAGATCAGGAGCGAAATATTTTGCAAATTTTAGTGAAACACGGTGAAGTTGTATTTTATTATTCCGATGAAATGAAACAACACCCTGTTACAGTAGGTGATTATATTCTGGAAGAGCTTGAGCACGATAAGTTGCAGTTTTATAACGAAGTACATTCACTTATGCTTGATGAATACAAACTTCAGCATAAGCAGGAAGGATTTATTGCCGAACGTTTTTTTCTGTATCATTCCAACGGGCGGATTAGTATGCTTACTGCCGATTTAATTTCAGAAAAATACACTTTGAGCCGCATTCATTCCAAAATAAAAAAAATTGAATCTGATGCCGATCGATTGCTGGATTTAGTTCCACGCGTGGTGTACGAGTTTAAAAATTCACTTATTTTGGATGTTATCAAACAGAAATTAATTGCAATGAAAGCCGCCAACGAAGCAAAAAACAATGTACTCGTTGATCAGATAATGCAAGAAATGAGCCAGTTGGAAGTGATAAAAAAACAACTTTCAAAAACGCTGGGGGAGAGGATTATATTAAAATTGTAATAGATTCAAAACAAGTTTTCCAAAGTTCAATACTTTGGGAAAGTTTATATTAAAAAGGAAATGTTTTTATTTGACCAACTAATTTTCGGACCTATTCACAGTCGTCGTCTCGGGCTTTCGCTGGGTGTAAATCTGTTGCCGGTTGACGCCAAAATATGCTCGTTCAATTGCATTTATTGCGAATGTGGTTTCAACACCACCATGCAGGAATCGCCCATACCAAGCCGTGAACAGGTGCATGAAACACTCGAAGTCAAGTTGCAGGAAATGCTTGCAGAAGGTCAAATTCCGGATGTTATAACCTTTGCCGGAAATGGTGAACCTACGCTTCATGCCGAATTTGAAGGAATTATTGACGATACAATCGCACTGCGTAATCAATATTGTCCAACAGCAAAAGTCAGTGTGCTTTCCAATTCAACTAGAGTTCATAAACCACACATTTTCACTGCATTGAATAAGGTGGATAATAATATTCTGAAATTCGATTCGGCTATTGATCATACCATGAAACTGATGGATCAGCCGGTTGCCAAACACCTCAATGTGGCGTGGTTTATTGAACAACTCAGGAAATTTGAAGGTCGCTTAATTATTCAAACCATGTTCCTTTGTGGCGAGGCAAACGGCGAAAAACTTGATAATACAACTGATGAAGAAGTGGAAGCATGGCTTTCGGCATTGGAACAAATTCGTCCACAGCAGGTTATGATGTATAGCCTCGACCGCGAAGCACCCACACAAACACTTCAAAAAGTGAGCGTGGAAGAGTTGAATCGTATAGCTGATAAAGCCAGAGCACGTGGATTTGATGTCTCGGTGGCAGGATAAAAACCAAAACTCTTTAGGGTGCTTTGCATACCAAAAGATTTTCAATTAAATGAAAGTATTAATTGCACCGCTCAATTGGGGATTAGGTCACGCCACACGCTGTGTGCCGATAATCCGAAAACTTCTGGCTGAAGGTCATGAGCCTGTGTTAGTTGCCGATGGCTATCCGCTCATATTTTTACAGCAAGCTTTTCCCAGGCTTCGTTTCATTGAATTTTCTTCCTATAAAATACAGTATTCATCCGGAAAGTCTCAGCTAGGAGCGATGCTGTTTAATTTTCCGGCTATTGTCTTGGGCATTGTTCGAGAGCATTTGTGGTTGCGTGAGTTACTTCGCTTCGAGCATTTCGAACAAGTTATTTCCGATAATCGATTTGGTATGTGGAATCGTCGGGTTCATTCCATTTATATCACTCATCAGTTGATGGTAAAAATGCCTGAAAATCTGAAGTTTATCGAACCGCTTATTCATTTCATTCATAAAGTTATAATAGGTCGTTACAACGAATGCTGGATACCCGACCGTGCTGAAAATGCTGGTTTATCAGGCGATTTAGCACATAAATACCCATTGCCCCATAACGCAAAATTTATTGGAACACTATCGCGCTTTCAGGGAATGGAAAACATCGAATCGAACAAAGATTTTGAAGTTGTGGCTGTAATTTCAGGAGTTGAACCACAACGTACTATCATAGAAAACAATTTGTTACTGAAATATAACAATCGACCGGAAAAGATACTTATTGTACAGGGTCAACCGCAAATTGAAAAGAAAACAAAATTGATTGGAAACATCAGGTTAGTTTCACACTTGTCTGATAAAGAATTAGTTGCTTTTCTGCTTGGAGCCACTAAAATTATTTGCCGTTCGGGTTATTCGAGCATAATGGATTTGGATGTGTTGGGCTGTCTGCATAAAGCTGAACTAATTCCAACTCCCGGGCAAACAGAGCAGGAATATCTATTTACAATACTTAATTTACTCCCCTAAACTATCAACTAATTCTATGTATATCAGCAAATGTGCGTTTTACCCCATGATTATAATGTACATCAGCATAACCAAAAATTACAAATAATCCCTCACGTGAGGGGAATTTAATGCCCCATTTTTCACGAAAAACTTTAGCTTTTTTGCCATTTTGAATAAACGGATGCACTGCACCGAGCATGCATGTACCAAGTCCTAAACTTTCGCCGGCAAGCATTGCATACGTTGCAGCCACTATTGGATCTGCGGGGTCGGCATAAGGCGAACCATAAAAATACATGGCAAGTGGAGCATCATAATTTATTAAGTTATTGCCGTTTGCCATGCCATCTACATAAATATCAAACACTGGTTTAATGAATTCACGCATCATTTCGTCAGTAGCTTTTCCCCAAAATGGGCGCATAAGTTTCAGAAACCAGTTTGAAGCTATCCATCTAATGTTTTTAAGATATACAGAAAAATCAGCGGCAAAAGCGCGAACTTGCTTTTTGTTTTCTAAAACAATAACGTGAACATCCGAAGGTGGTAATCCCATTGGGGCAGTTTGAGCAGCTTCGAGTATTTGATTTATTTTTTCGATTTCTACGGCAATGTCTTTAAATTTTCGAATACTGCGTCTGCGTTGAAGTAAAGCCAGCAGACTTTGATAAGTTGGCACCAGATTTTTATCCGGCAAATTGAATAGCTGAGTTGGCGATAAAGTCCGTCCATGCACAGCTATTGCGCCCATGTTGCATGCCATCATACAATGACCACAACCCACGCATCCAAAAATTTGGTTTTCAGAAATAACTACCTTATGGTTAATAATGGAAAGTCCAAAATCGGAACAAACCTTAACACAATTTCCACATCCCGTGCATCTGTCGGGGTCAATATATACTAAACCATGCTCTTTGGTTCGCGTTGTAGGAATTGCCATAGCTTAAATCTTTTTGTAAAATTGGCTACAAATTTATATATTTTTTGATTATTTTCAAACTAATTTAGTCAATTTTAAAAGTTCAAAAAAATAGGTTTTATAAATTCAAATCCACTGTTGTTTGCTAAATACTTTCATAAATGTATCGAAATTACTTTATGTAAAGGTTTAAGATATAATTATGCATTTTCAGGTCGGGTATTCAATATGCTATTGCCTTTTTCATCCTACTTTCTTGAGTCACTTTCTACGCAATTGAACAAAATTTGGAGACAGGTTTTTCTTTGACCATGTTTTTTATAAAATTTTTTCGTTACTTCTCAGAACGCAACTTATAATGTAATTATTTGATTTTTAGTTTAATTAGTAGAACTAAAATCAAATGTTAGCTAATCTATTCATTTCATTCCGCAGTTGTGCTTTACTTAGGTAGGCTACTCATATTTAACACTCAAATGGTCAAAGTCCTATTCGCCTGATAATCAAACAAATATGCTTTTATTTAATTAAACAAATAAGAGCTCAGTTGTTATACTAAAAATCAATGTTTCGTTTATATTAATATTATATTATATTAATGTTACATAAAATAGTTTTAGTACTTTTGCAGAAATTAAAATCATTGGCTGTAATCATATAAATAGATAATTAAATTTTAAATGTTATGAACAATTCATTTTTCAGTAATTTCACACCAAAAGAACCAAAGTTTTTCCCAATATTGAAAGAAATGGCCAATGTCATTTTGGTAGCATCAGATTTAATTATCGAATGTGTAAAAAACAACAATCATGAGTCTGCAATTGAGTTTTATACAAAGATTAAAGAGCAAGAGCGTAAAGGCGATATTTTATCAGCAAAAATTTTCGATGAATTAAACTCAACCTTTATTACACCATTTGACCGTGAAGATATTCATCATTTAGCTGACAAACTAGATGATGTGACTGATTTTATTAATAGTTGTGCTAAACGAATCGTGCTATACAATCCTAAAGAGATTCCGGCAAGTGCGGTATTGATGGCAAATTTCATTAAAGATAGTGCAGTATGCATTGATAAAGCGGTTTCTGAATTGGATGTACTAAAGAAAAATTCAAAAAAAGCAGCTCAATACTGCCTTGAGCTTCATGCCATAGAAAATAAAGCAGATGAAGTATATGAAAATTTTCTGATTCAATTATTTGAAAATCAAAAAGATGCAATTGAATTAGTAAAACTCAAAGATATCATGTCCGAACTTGAAAAAGCTACAGATGCAGCGGATGGTGTAGGCAAAATTATCAAAACAATTATTATTAAGTACGCATAATTAACAGATAAACAACATTATGACGCTTTTAATAACCATTATCGTCCTTGCTTTAGTTTTCGATTATATCAATGGTTTTCACGACGCAGCGAATTCTATTGCCACTATCGTATCCACTAAAGTTCTGACCCCTTTTAAAGCTGTTTTATGGGCTGCAGCTTTTAATTTTATAGCCTTTTTCATTGCTAAATATTTTAGCGGATTTGGTATCGCCAATACAGTTTCTAAAGCAGTTTTGGAAAATTATATTACACTTCCTATAATATTTTCGGGTATTATTGCTGCAATAATTTGGAATTTGGCAACATGGTGGTTTGGGATTCCATCATCATCATCACACACACTTATCGGGGGATTTGCCGGGGCAGCAATAGCTGCATCAGGGTTTTCGGCAATAAAAATGGATGTAATCATCAAAATAGCATCTTTCATTTTCCTTGCTCCGTTAATTGGAATGATTATTTCCAGTTTACTAACTATTTTAATTTTACATGTTTTCAAAAAAGTGAATCCTCATAAAGCAAATAATTGGTTTAAAAAACTTCAATTAGTTTCTTCTGGGCTTTTTAGTATTGGTCACGGCTTAAACGATTCCCAAAAAGTAATGGGAATTATTGCTGCTGCATTATATGCTGCTTATCATAAAAATGGCCTTGATATTGGCATTCATGATATTAAACATATCCCTGATTGGGTAGCTTTTGCCTGTTTTGCAGCAATTTCATTAGGTACAATGTCGGGCGGATGGAGAATTATCAAAACGATGGGCTCACGTATCACAAAGGTAACACCGCTTGAAGGGGTAGCCGCCGAAACTGCAGGCGCATTAACATTATATCTTACTGAATTATTGAAAATTCCTGTAAGTACTACACATACTATAACTGGTTCAATTATTGGCGTGGGTGCCGTAAAGCGTTTATCGGCTGTTCGATGGGGTGTTACTCGTAATTTATTAATTGCCTGGATACTCACAATTCCGATAAGTGCAGCACTTGCAACAATAATTTATTATACTTTTGGTACAATGCTTTAAGAAACATAAAACTTAAAAAAAGATAAAAAAAAGACTCAGAACAAATTAAGTTCTAAGTCTTTTTTTTAAAATATGAGTAGAATTATTTCTTTTCGCCTCGTTTAGCATAACGGTTCATAAATTTATCAACACGACCTGCAGTGTCAACTAACTTAGACTTACCTGTGTAAAATGGGTGTGATGAACTTGAAATTTCCATTTTAACTACTGGATAAGTTACTCCGTCTATATCTATAGTTTCTTTTGTATTTACGGTTGAACGAGAAATAAAGGTGTCACCGTTAGACATATCTTTAAATGCAACTGGTCGATAATTTTCTGGATGAATTCCGCTTTTCATATCTGTATTTTTTAATATAATTACTTTCTTATTCTTTGGGCTTGCAAAAGTACTAATTTCCATTTAATAATCAAACTTTTTCTCGTTTTTTTTGAATAAAAAATCGAGATGCTTAAAATTATCAATTATTTAGAGTAAGCTCACATACTTCTACTTTGAACCTAAGTACAATAAAAACATACCAATTAACACGCCAACTAAATCAATTATTTTTAATTTAATGTTTTTGTCTTTTAAAATAATTGCACCGTACAAGAATGGAACAATAACTCCCGAACGCCGAATGGTGGAAATAACTGAAATCATTGAATCAGGTAATGTTAAAGCATAAAAATATATGAAATCCGCCGAAACTAAGAAAACAGATATGAATAAAATTGACCACTTAAATTTAAATGGAGTTGTTTTATGCCTCGATGGTGCCCACAAAGTGATAGTGATAATTCCCATAATTATTGCCTGATAGAAGGTATAATAAACTTGTACTGACATTGCGTCATATTGTTTTAATAAGTATTTATCATACAATCCACTCATCGCGCCACTTAAAGTCGCTAAAATGATATACCAAAACCATTTATTGGTTTTGAATGAAATGCCTTCCTTTTTTCCTGCAACTGAAAATAGATAAAAAGAGAGTAATGTAATCCCAACACCCGCAGCTTGATATCCATTTAATCTTTCTCCAAACATCAACATAGCACCAATGACAGTCCATACAGGCTGTGTAGCTTTGATTGGTGAAGCGAGTGAAAGTGGAAGATGTTTCAAAGCAAAATAAGCAAAAAGCCATGATGTTAATACTATTATTGCTTTGAGTACAAAAAGAAAATGGGCATGAAAATTAGCTGATGGAACAAAGAAAACACTGTTTCGTAAAACTTGAGGAAATAACTCAGATGTAATTAATAAGGGCAAAAGAGTTGCACACGAAAATAGAATTGAAACAAAAATTACGGGTATTACTGCATTCTGAAACAAAGAAACCTTTTTAAACACCTCATAAAATCCTAATAACAAGGCTGATATAAATGCTAAAGCTAACCACATTTTAAAAAAACATATATATATATAATTACATAAAAATATCAATAGGATATTGAATATCAACAAGATAAAGGCCATGCGCCGGAACTGAAACGCCAGCTCTACAACGGTTTTTGGCTTCGATAACAGCTCTGAATTCGTCGACAGACATTTTATGATTACCCACTTCAAACAATGTACCTACAATGGCACGCACCATATTTCGCAAAAATCGATTCGCACTAATTTTAAAAACCCACTCGTCATCAAGTTGAGTCCATTCGGCATGAGTAATCAAACAAATATTGGTTTTTACATCGGTATGTAATTTGCTAAAACTCGTAAAATCGCTATGTTTTAACAATAATTGGGCTGCCTTATTCATAGACTCAAAATCTAATTTGTCATTTATTTGAGCAGCAAATCCCTTTTTGAAAACATCTTTTTTTGTAACCACATGATATTCATAACTTCGAGAAATAGCATCAAATCGGGCATGAGCGGTAGGTATTACTTCAATTATTTTATGAATTGAAATGTCATGAGGTAAAATGCTGTTCAGTTTGTCTAATAAATTAAATTCAGGATATAACGTTGACTCTAAATCAAAATGTGCCACCATTAATTTTGCATGAACACCTGTATCAGTTCTACCGGCTCCTGTAATCTGGATTTTAGTCCGCAAAACAGTTGACATACAATTACATAAAATTTCCTGAACTGAAATTCCATTCGGCTGGATTTGCCATCCGTGGTAAGCAGTTCCATTGTATGAAAAATATAAAAAGTACCTTTTATTCAACTCAATCGATTTAGTTAATTATTGAAATACAACAGTTCTGTTTTTGTATGCCAAAATTTTACGCTCAATATGTTTTTCAACGGCATGTGAAAGTACAATTTTCTCTAAATCTCGTCCTTTTTTTATTAATTCTTCCACGGTATCTTTGTGTGAAATATGTGTTACATCCTGATCAATTATTGGACCAGCATCCAGGTCGGAAGTAACATAATGACTTGTAGCTCCGATTACTTTCACACCACGATCGTGGGCTGCGTGATACGGTTTTGCGCCGGCAAAGGCAGGAAGGAACGAATGGTGTATATTGATAATACGATCGGGATAATTTTCAATGAAATCAGAAGAAAGAACTTGCATATAACGTGCTAAAACGCAGAACGTAACACCGTTTTCTTTCAGCAATGCAAGTTGTTTGGCTTCCTGATTGGCTTTATTTTCTTTGCTAATTGGGAAAACGTGATAAGGAATGTCAAATCGTCTGGCAACATTTTCCATATCGGGATGATTGCTGATAATAAGTGGAATTTCCACATGCCATTCACCTGCTGCATATCGCGCCAACAAATCATAAAGGCAATGTGACATTTTTGAAACAAAAATGGCCATACGTGGTTTTGTATCTGAAAAATATAGCCTGTAAACCATATTAAATCTACTTGAAATCAAGGTTTCGAAATACTCACCTATTTTTTCTTTTGGAATTTGAAATGCATCTAACTCCCATTTTATTCGCATAAAAAAAACTTTGTCTTCTCGATTTACATATTGATCCAAATACAAAATATTTCCTTTATGTTGATTAATAAATTCAGTGACTACTGCTAATATTCCCGGGCGATCAGGGCAGTGAATTAAAAGTACAGCTGTATTATCATTTCCTTTCATCAAATTATAATTTAAAAGTATTTTCCACCTGCAAAGATAACATTTTTGATTTGCAAAGAACCTGTTCTACTCAAAAAAAGGAATTCCTCGATGATTTGCTGAAAATGATGAAATTTTTATAGTAGTAAAATTTCGTAACTACTCAGCACCAATACAAATGTATCAATAGTTATTTGCCACGGCAAG
>CAZEEB010000074.1:0-9608 GCA_964511245.1 uncultured Paludibacter sp. | reverse complement strand
TGTTTATTATTTATTTTAAAGCCAAAGATAGTAAGTAATAATTACATTAACAATGTTTTGTTTAATTTATTTTCAATTTATCTAATGGACTTTTTATCTGTTCGAAACCTTTCGTGGTAATATGTGTGTAAATCTCTGTAGTTTTGCCACTTGAGTGTCCTAACAGACTTTGAATGTAACGTATATCAGTTCCCGATTCCAGTAGATGTGTTGCAAAACTATGACGAAGTGTATGAACTGTTATTGTTTTTTTCAAGCCGACTTTTTCAACTGATTTTTTTAGAATTTCCTGTATAGTGCGTGATTTATATTGTTGTCCTTCATAACTTTCAAATAACCATTCTTTGGGTTTAAATTCTGTAAAGTATTTCCGCAGAATTTCCAATGTTTTCTCACTTAATAATGTATAGCGGTCTTTCTTCCCTTTAGCTTGTTCCACTCGTATTTGCATTCGGTTACTGTCAATATCTTTTATCCGCAGGTTGGTCAGTTCACTAACCCGTAACCCGGCCGAGTAAATAGTCATCAGTATGGCTTTGTGTTTTAAATTTTCGGTGGCATTCAATATCTTAACCACTTCCTCTTCGCTCAACACTTCCGGCAATATCTTTTCTTTACGCGGACGATCAATCGTGTAAATCTTTCTTTGACCACCTCGTACACGTTCAAAATAAAATTTAATGGAGTTGATAGACTGGTTTTGGTAAGAACCCGAAATATTGCGCTCATTTACCAGATAGCGCAGAAAATCAACAATCATTTCATCTGTAATATCATTAATATCGTTATCTGCATAATAATTGATAAACTCCTCGAACATGTGTTTATAGGTGTCAAGGGTATTCTTGCTATATCGCAATTCTTTAAGTTTAGCAAGATATTCAGGTGGGCATTGGCGGAAGTTTTCCATCCCAACCCACGAAGTACGGGGTTTTACTTTCGATTTCTGTTCCTCCTTGTAAATAAAATCGAGCGAATAACGTTCCGCAATTTGCCTTAACTCCCCAAGGTACTTATCCGAAGCAGGTACAGTCCAGTAATTTCCCGCGGCATGCCAACCGAAGTATGGAATATTCTTAACTTCACGAATTATAGCATTGGAGTATGAAAAATACACTTTCAACGTACGGAAATTATTTACAACCAGCAATTCATTTTTTGTGAACCTATGTTCCGGCTCGTTAGTTTGTTTCTCAACTGTGGAATGGAACTCTTTAATTTCCGGATTCCGCTTACTGAAATACGCTTTAATTTTTTCTGCATTATCCCGGTAATTCGGCATCGTCCAGCAAAAATGCTGCATATCCCACTTGGCATACTTAAACGAACGAATATATTGAATGTCTGCCTCGTTTTTGGGCATTTTAATAAAAATGTTTTTTTCGGTAATTTCAATGCAAATAGCATTCGGTTTCGGTTGGGGCAGGTCGTGATTTGTTTTTTCTAATCGGGCTATGACTTTTGGTGCTGCTTCAATTGGTTCTGCTAGTTTCGCTTTTTTGATTAACCTCGGAGCAATTGGTTTCTCCATTCGGGCTGTGGCTTCAGGTCGTGCTTCGATTGTTGGTTCAGAGCTTTCATATTCCAACTCCGGAAACAACTCTTTCAACTGTCCAAAAGCCTCTTTAGTGTACGGAATATGCCATGCATCGTGGGTTTTACTCCATCGTGCATCGGGTATTTGTTTCAGTTTAGAAACCAACTCCTGATTATACGGAAAATCAACACGTATGCGTGCTTCATTGCGATGTATGATTTTCGAAGCTTTCATATCTTATGATTTACAATAGCTGTTATGTATTTTTCAATGCGTTCCCTGTTCTTTTCGATAAGGAAAACCTTTGTAGAGTTGTAAAAATAAAATGAGTATAATGCTTATTGTATTTTATTTTCATACTTATCATGTTGAACAGTTGCTATTTAGTCTGATTAATCTACGTCATCAAGGATCATACATTTATTTCGTTTCCAAAGATAAATACTATTTTTTACATTAACAATGTTTTTCGAAATTAAATATCTAAATTATCCAACGGGCTTTTAATCTGGTCAAATCAATCCTTTGGTATTGAATAATAAGAGGCTGGTTCAAAAATTCTGAACCAGCCTCCTTAATCATTTCAACATAATTTATTGTTGAGTAATCGTTTCGAACGAAACCACAAACTCCACTCTACGATTTAGCGCTCTGGTTTTTGAGCTTTTATTGCTTGCTACGGGTTTAGTATCGCCGTATCCATGCGAAGTCATGCGTTTGATATCAACACCTTTTTTATTCAAATACTCTTTTACAGCATTTGCTCTGTTATCCGACAATATCATATTGGCTTCGGGCTTACCTGCATTATCAGTATGTCCCTGAATTTCCACAAGATACGAAGGATTTGTAATCAAGACTTCAGCAATTTGGTCCAGAATTTTGAATGAAACAGGCTTAATTGTATATTTAGCTGTTTCAAATTGTATTCCTTGCAACGCTTTCTGAAACAAAGTTTTAACTTCTTTTTTTATTTCCGGACAACCATTATTTGCTGCTACGCCGGGAATAGTTGGGCATTTATCTAAATAATCCGGAATGCCATCGCCATCCGTATCGCGTGGACAACCAGTTGCATCTACTTTTCCTCTTGCTTCAATAGGAGTATTCGGACATTTGTCAAGGTAATCGGGAACGCCATCACCGTCAGAGTCAAGCGGACAACCATTTTTATCTACAAAGCCCCTGGCTTCAGCAGGAGTATTCGGACATAAATCCAAATAATCAGGTACTCCATCGCCATCAGAGTCAATTAAACAACCCTTAGCATCAACCGTACCTTTTGCTTCTTTAGGTGTATCCGGACATTTATCTAAATAATCAGGCACACCATCGCCATCGGTATCAATGGGGCAACCATTGGTATCAACCTTTACTCCGGCAGGTGTATCTTTACATTTATCTAAATAGTCTGGAACGCCATCACCGTCAGAGTCAAGCGGACATCCATTTTTATCTACAAAACCCCAGGCTTCTTTAGCTGTATTCGGACATTTGTCTAAATAATCAGGCACACCATCACCATCGGTATCAATGGGGCAACCGTTTTCATCAATTTTGCTATACGCTTCGGGAGGTGTTCCGGGACATTTATCCAGATAATCGGGAACGCCATCGCCATCAGTATCTACCGGGCATCCTTTTTTGTCGACAATAACACCAAAAGGAGTATCGGGGCATTTATCCTTCGAATCAACAACCCCATCTCTATCCGCATCTTTGCGGTTTCCAAATACAAACGAAACTCCAAAAGCAAAATTTACAGTTTGAGTGTTATAGGGTACTTTGCTAATGGTAGTTGAATTATTATTTAATTGCAGGCTGGCAAAGCTCAATGGCAGGTAATCGGCCGAAACAAACCAATGTAAAAATCCGGTACGTAAACCCAGACCTGCACCTATATTGCTGGTACGACCATTGAAAACCGAATATGAAACGGATAAATTAAACCAATTTATTGGTCGTGCATTGATTGAAGCAGTTAATTCTTCGCTAACTACACTGTTGTGAATCATGGTTCTTGAAAGTAAGCCTACACCAAGTTTATCATTAAAAAATCCATATTCGGCACCTAAATTAAGTTTTGGACTGGTATAACTTGTGTAATTATTCGTTGTGGAGCTTGTTGTAGTTGATTTTTGCAAAGCATTGAAAAGTGAATCAGTTAATGCTTTGGAATCAATATTATTAGCCAAATTTAATGTTCCGGCACCATTAAACGAATAATCGGTTTTATACTTCAGATTCTTAACGTTTTGATTCCAGTTAATAAATCCTAAATCAGTAAGAGCCCCCGATACATTCAGATGATCAACAGGTTTAAACACCACACCTAAATCAATTCCGGCACCCATTCCACTTGGTTTTATAAAGTCAGAAAAAGAAGCCGGCATGCTGTAATTAAACGGATTGGTTGAGAAGCTTCCCGGTGCAGCTATATTCAAAGTGCCTTCGCCTTTAGCAGTCCATTGGTTAATTCCGGCTGTTAAATCCAAATTTTTATTAATCATCGACAGATTTGACGAACCCAATAAAAATTTAAGTTTTCCTCCAACCGACCATTTATCATCTATTTTTCGTGAATAGCCCAATCCTATTTCAGTATAGATTGTCATGTCCAATCCCAATGTTTTCAGATTGTATACATTATTATTTATGTCAGGTGTTCCATATAATAATAGTTTCATAAAATCTTTTGGAATAGCAATTTGTCCATCTACTTTTTCGGTTACTGAAAAATTCCAAAATGCCTTATTAGTTCTAAAGCCAAAATTCAGTAGATTTAATTGAATATCTGTCTGGATGCTTGTGGTTGGACTTAAAGCATTATAAAAATTATCAACACTTCCATTCGGGTGAAGAAAACTAATGCTCTGACCGTTTTGATTATATATAAAATCTTTTAGAGTAAGCGAATTATTACCAAAACCAAACTGCGAATATCCTAAAATTGGAAATCCAAGGTAAAAATTACTGTAGGATTGAAATGCAGGATTCAGATAACTTCTTACCGGAAGATTATCCATAAAATACATTGTATTAACCTGTTGTGAATTTGCATTTAGCATTGACATTGCAAAACAAATGAAAACTACGATGCTGTTTTTTATATTTTTTTTCATACGTTCATTTTTATTTTTTAGATTGTTGTCGTATGGAACTCGCATAATCATGGTCTTTGGTTTAAAAGCCTGAATTAATGCTCGTTTCCTTTAAGTTTACTTATTATTTGCTTGTACTTAATGTAGTATTAATACTTGTTTTGGCAAATACGCCCAATTTCAGTTTGAAAAAATTAGTTTTAGTAAACTGTATAGCCGAAGTGGCATCCTGTCCGGCAACTTTCAAAGTATAAACCATACTGTTTGCATTTTGGATTTGAGCCATTTGTTCCGTTGTAAGATCAATGTTGAGTGTTGTTTCTGTTGCTGCTGTTACAATTCCTTTACTATCAACCGTTCCCGAATTAATTACATAGCTGCCATTATTAATCGTAGAACTTATTACTTTTTTAGCAGCATCCAAAAATTGCATGGAATATGTAACTTTCACAGGTAGTCCATTTGTTATTTTGAGTACCAATGTTGCGTTTTCTATATTTTTCAAAGTAGCACTCAAGTTTCGAACAGTATCATTTAAACTGATATTACTTCCCGATTTGAGATAAAATGGAATTTTAATTTTCACATTTGCTTTCATTTTCATTCCGGGTATAATAAATTCAGGACTTGGGGAACCATTGTTCAATGCATCATCCGTTTGGAGCGAAAATTTATACTCCAGCGTATCTAATTTTACACTGGTATCAAATAATTGATCAGTAGTTCCATATACATTATCCAGGGTTCTTAAGTTTTTAGAAATAAATAAGCCCGGAGTTGGTTTCATATCAATCACTTCGGTGGCAGTAGGGCTTCCATTAAATAAGGCTTGTTTTGTATTTAATCCATCTTTCGAAAAGGCTTTAACACTAAGAATATTAAAACGGAGGTATGAGCCAATATTACTTTGTAAGTTGATGCTAGCCTTTGGATTTGCAAATCGTAGTCCGACAGGAAGTAACGATAACATATCAAGTGGAATTTTAAGATTTGTAGCTACCGAAGTATTGGGTTGAAATTTACCATAAGCTACTGTGTAATTAAGTTGACTAATGTTCAGATTCAAATCTATTTTAGCACTCGAACCAACTATTAAGTCCCTGTTGCCTGTTTTAAATTGAACTTGAAAAGGTACTCCGGTTAATCCACCCGATTTTAAAATAAAATCTGAAATAACAACCGGACTGGACTGTCCGAACTGATTAAAAGTTACATCTTTTGTAATTGGAGCAGTACTATTATAATAGTGCATTTTAGGAAATACAAGAGTTAGTTTTAAATCGGAAGGCAAAATCGGACTATTATTACTTAGTACTTTAATGTCGGCAACCGATAATGTAATTGCAAATGAAGTTGTTGCAATTTTCACACTATCAAAACGGCTTGTGGTTGAATTTGGGTCAAGTGCTAAATCAATTAAAAAATCACTGCCACCTACAAGTGGAATAGCAGTATTAGGAGCAATTGAAGCAGCCGGTATTGGAAACGAAATATTCTTAGCTGTAATATTCTTCAGTAAATTAATGTCGTTAAATACATATTCCTTGTTTAATTCTGTTACAAAATTAATCGTATCAGCATCCAAACTAATTTGATTTTGAAGATTCATTTTAGCAAGTAAATCGCTTATAGAAATAGTACCTTCGCCAACAGGAATAACCAATGATTCCTGAATTTTAACTTCATTCGAAATATTGGTCAAATTTACATCAGTACATGAAAACAAAATGAGCGCTATGACACCCAAAATGATGTTTTTAATTGTAATCGGTTTCCTTTTCATACTAAATTTATTTTAAAGTTTTTAATACTCCTTTTTTTTATAATATTGATTAATTTGAATAAAACACTAAATGATTGATATGTAAGAATTAAACACAAAGTCACAAAGACACTTGATTTATATTATTTTCTTCGTATTTACTCGTCTACTCATCACTTGTCACTATTTTAATATTATCTCTTCATAACTAACTATAAATTCTACTCTTCGGTTTAATGCTCTGCCCATTGAGTTTTTGTTACTGGCTATAGGATTCATATCTCCAAAACCAATTGCAGTCAATCTATTTTCATTTACTTTCTTCTTTATCAAATAGTTCCGAACTGCATTTGCACGTTTTTCCGAAAGTATCTTATTCGATTCAGGTTTTCCAACATTATCTGTGTATCCGCGAATTTCAACAATGTAGGTTGGGTTTACAATTAAAACACCGGCAATTTGGTTTAATATAACGAATGACCTTTCTAGAATTACGTCACTACCCGTTTCAAATTGAATACCTTGTAATGCTTTTTGCAAAAGTTTCTTCAACTGTTTGTTGCTTACCTGAGTAGGCTTTGGTTCTGCTAAAATTATATTTTTGGCCACTTTTTTAGTCTCAATTTTTGTTTCCGGACAGCCGTTATTCGAGATTAATCCGGCAACTGTAGGACATTTATCCAGATAATCAGGCACTCCATCACCATCAGTATCTATTGGACAACCTGAAGCATCCACAAATCCTTTGGCTTCTTTTGCTGTATCCGGACATTTATCCAAATAATCAGGCACTCCATCGCCGTCAGTATCTATTGGACAGCCATTTTTGTCAACTTTAGCAGTGCTGGCTGTATTCGGGCATTTATCCAGATAATCAGGTACACCATCATTGTCGGAATCTAGCAAACAACCATTTTTATCAACAAATCCTTTGGCCTCTTTAGGAGTATCCGGACATTTATCTAAATAATCAGGCACACCATCGCCGTCGGAATCAAGCGGACAGCCATTTTCATCAATTGTATTGTAGGCAGCAGGAGGAGTTCCCGGACATTTATCCAGATAATCAGGCACTCCGTCACCATCGGTATCAACAGGACATCCTTTTTTGTCAACTATTACACCAAAAGGAGTCTCAGGGCATTGATCTTTACTATCCACAACCCCATCGTGGTCTGCATCCTGCCTGTAACCCAAAACAAAATTCATTCCTATCGCAAAGTTCATTCCTTTTGTGTTGTATGGAATTGGTGCTGTAACTGCAGGCATATTATTTCCGGCACCAAAGGAAGTAGATGAATAGTATAATGGAATATAATCGGCTGATAAAAACCAGTTTATAAATCCGGTTCTAATACCAAGACCTGCACCGATATTACTCATTCTTCCATTTTGAACTGAATAGCTAAGCGACATATTGAACCAATCAATTGGGCGTACATTAAAAGCAGCTGTTAACTCTTCAAGGTAATAATCATTGTGTTTTAATGTTCGTGACAACAATCCTAAACTCAATTTATTTTCCAAAAAGCCATATTCAATACCTATATTTAATTTTGGACTTGTATAAGTGCTGTATGAGTTATTTGTTTGAATATAGCTAGTTGATTTCTTTAAATCTTTTAGCAAAGAATCAGAAATCTGTTGCAAATTCGGATTTGAATTCAGATTAAAAGAACCTAAACCCATAAATTTATAATCAATATTATAACTTATGTTTTTAGTATTTTGAGTCCAGCTGATAAATCCCAAATCGGTTAAGGCAGCTGATAAGGTTAAATGATTGTTGGGTTTATATGTAAAACCAAGGTCGACTCCTGCACCTAAACCTATTGGTTTTATAAAATCAGCTAAGGAACTTGGCACATTAATACTTGCCGTTTCAAAATTATTTCCAAGCGTTAAAACTGCCGGACTCGCGTAATTCAGGGTACCTTTCGCATTTAATAACCAGCGATCTACTCCGGCATTCAATCCCATAGTCTGATTAATTGTTGAAACATTTACTGATCCAATCAGAAATTTGCCCTTAATACCAATAGACCATCTTTCATCAATTTTTTTAGAATAACCCAATCCGGCTTCGGTATAAAGAGATGCATCAAAACCCAGTGAATTGAAATTGAAGATATTATTGTATAATTTGGGAGTGCCATTAAGTATCAGATTCATAATATCGATGGGAATTCCGAACTGACCGTCCATTTTTTCAGTCAATGAAAAATTCCAATACGATTTACCTGATTTAAATCCAAAATCGAGTAAATTAATTTGTGCATTGGCTTGTAATAAAGTGGTGGGCATAAGCGTATTGTAAAATGATTGCTTATTTCCATTCGGGTTAAAAAAATAAATGGATTGATTGTTCGCAGTATAAACCAAATCTTTTAACGAAACAGAATTGTTGCCAACATAAAATTGTGAAAATCCTAAAACAGGTAATCCAAGGTAAAAGCTTCCAAGGGGTTGAAAAGCAGGATTTAATGAGTTGCGTACCGGCACATTATCCAAAAAATACATTGAATTTACTTGTTGTGCCCGCAAGCCATTTAACATAAAAAGCAAAATAACAAATACAATTATTTTTATCCCGTACACTTGTTTCATAATTAATTGCTTTTTTTAGTTTTACTCAACGTCAGTGTTGAATTAGCTTTTACAAAAACTCCCAATTTTACAGCAAAGCTATTTTTAGTAGTAAAATGTACCGGATTAGTTGTTTGTACTCCTATTGCCGAGCTAGTTTCACCGGCAAGTGCAATTGTATAAACAATAAACTTCGTTTTCTTTAAAGCTTCAATCGTGTTTTTACTTAACCCTATTTCTAAAGTCTGATTTGATAGAGCGTCTTGTTTAACCGTACCATCCGAATTAACTGCAGGAGCATTAATTGTATATTGGCTGAATAAGGTTCCCATTTTTGTATTGTCATTTATTTTGTCAATACTGGCAGCTATTGTATCATTCAAATTTGTTGATTTCCAAAAAGTCATTCTATAAATGGCTTTTACGGGCATTCCATTGCTAATATTTAATACCATAACTGCTGAATCGATTGCATTCAGATTTTTTGCAAATCCTGTATCCACATTTTTAATCGTATCCGTAAATATGTAATTACTTCCTGATTTTAAGCTCAGATTAATGCGTGTTTTTATTTCAAATTTCACTTTGCTGTCGGCAGTTATAAAGTTTTGAGCACGCAAAC
>CAZEEB010000073.1:0-9670 GCA_964511245.1 uncultured Paludibacter sp. | reverse complement strand
TTATCAAACAGCGATTGAAGTGTTTGTGCATTTGCTGCTGCAATCATGAGAATTATAGCAACTAAACTCAAAATTCGTTTCATATTTCTAATTATTTAATTTGTTGTTTATTATTTATTTCGTTTATTCTGTCTTTCACATTCGAAAGCTTTTGTCCAAGTTGCATATCTTTTCGGACTTGTTCAAAGTTTTGTAAAGGTTTCATGCTTCGGTTTAAAATACTATTTACCTGATTAATTTTTTTTGTTGCATATTCTGTATCTGACATTCTATTACCACCAACCATTGCAAAAGTTTCAGTTTTTTGAGGTCGCTCTATCCATAACGTAATTAATAACGTTGCAGCAATACCCATAGTAATAAAGGATTGTATCCAAATACGTTTTAGCGATCGCTGCTTTAACAAAACCTTTGCCGGATTAACATCTGGCTTTACGTCGGATTCTTCTTCGAACACTTTAAAAAGAGGTTTATACGCTTTATGCTCTTCAGAAATATTCCCTGTTTTAAAGTATTGTTTCAATTCAGTTTCTTCGGTAATACTTGTTTCAGCCCGAAAGTATTTTTCAAGTAATTCAGTTATGTTTTCCATATAGTTGCGTCTGTTTTTTTTTGCTCATTTAGTATTCGTTCTCTTATTTTCTGTCGCGACCGTGATAAATTTACAGTGACTGCATTTTCTGTCAATTCGGTTATATGGGCTATTTCACTGATTTCCATTCCTTCTACATCCCTTAACCTGATTACCGTTCGTTGAAGTTCCGGTAATGAATCAATAAGTTCCTTAACCCTCGAAACCATATCTCTCTGTTCAACTTGCTGGTGTGGATTAAGCTCTACAAATTCAATATCGGGAGGCAAATCCAGCTCTTCATGTCGCTGACGAATATAGTCAAGACATAAATTTCGCATGGATCGCATGCTAAATGCCTGAATATTATCCACTTCATCCAAATTATTTCTTTTTTCCCACAATTTTAAAATCAAATCTTGCACAGCATCCTGCGCAAAATCAGCATTCCGAAGTATAGATTTTGCCAATCGAAAAAATTTATCGGATAGCGTGAGAACCTGATTGTTAAATTGTTTTGAATCCATTCAGTTATTTTACTGTAAATCAGCAAACCCAATTATTATCGGACTATCAACTGATATCAAATTTCTTCTTAATTTTTGTAAAACGTAATTGAATTGGGCGACATCTCAATAATAAAGACGCAGACAGTAAAAAAATATTACATCATTGTTCGAAAAAATATCAATTTTTTATCAACAAATTGATTTTCAACAAATAATTAAGATAATTTCAAACAAAAGTAAGGATATTTTAATGTTTATGTATTTGTAAAGGATTTTTTTTGTAATTTTCGGCTGTTTTTAGTTTACGAAAATATCAATACAAAAAATATAGCGACATGAATTTAAAATTTTCGAATATCCAACTTCAACATATAACCAAAGCAGGTTTATTTGCTTGTTTGGTTATCCTTATTGTTATTCTTTACCCTACCGAAGACACTTTCAAATATCAGTTTGAAGTTGGTAAACCTTGGTCGTATGGATTGATAACGGCTTCGTTTGATTTTCCGATTTATAAAAACGATCAGCAATTAACAAAAGAAAAGGATGAGATTCTTAAAGATTTTAGTCCATTTTATAAGTTGGATACAACTATTTCTCGAAAACAATTTGCAAAATTTACTGCCGAACTTCAAAAAAAAGGGGAAAATTCTTCGCGGATTTCAAATTACATTCGAAACAAATTTAAGTCGATTTATTCAAGTGGAATAATTTCAGTAGCTGAATTTAATAAATTGCAATCTGAAAAACGTGAAAAAATATCATGTATTTATCCAAACAGAGTTACTCGTTCAGTTCTAACACAAAATGTTTACACAGCAAAATCGGCGTATGAAGAAATTATGAATGAAACCCCAATATCGTTGACATCGTATGATTTGAACTTATATCTTGTTGATAATCTGATGTATGATAGTTTAACGTCTGAGATTTCGAAAACGGATATGCTCAAAAATCTTTCACTAACTTCGGGAATGATTCAATCCGGTGAGCGAATTATTGACCGGGGCGAAATAGTTACAGCTTCCACTTTTCAGATTTTGAATTCATTGAAAATTGAAACCATAAAAAGAAAAACAACAATTCAAAAGTCATCTGTTGTTGTGATTGGTGAAATTATGATGTCACTTGGTTTAATCACACTATTTTTCCTCTATATTTATCTTTTTCGACCCCGTATTTATGAAGTAACCAGTCACGTTGTTTTTATTTTACTCCTAATTTTGCTGATTGTAAGTTTAACTTCGTTTACAGTTCAGTTTACTTCTTCAAACTATTTAATTGTACCGTTTGCTTTGTTGCCAATTATAATTCGGGTTTTCTTTGACTCTCGAACCGCTTTATTTGCCCATATTATTACGGTTTTGATTATATCGTTTATGGTTGATAATGCTTTTCAGTTTATTCTATTGCAAATTACAGTAGGAATGACAGCGGTTTCGAGCCTGAAGGATATGTCACAGCGTTCGCAGTTGGCACAAACTGCTTTGTATATTTTCTTGAGTTATGTAGTTATGTATCTGGCATTTGAGTTGATTTCTGAAGGTGATATTAATCGAATTGACTGGCAGTATATCATTTATTTTGGATTGAGTAGTGTATTTCTACTTTTTGCATACGTGTTAATATATATTTTCGAGAAAATATTTAATTTAGTATCGAGTGTTACACTTGTTGAGCTTACTAACATAAATAGTGATTTAATGATGAAATTTTCGGAGCGAGCACCTGGTACATTTCAGCATTCATTACAGGTATCGAATCTTGCAACCGAAGCAGCAAAAAAAATTAATGCCAACAGCTTATTGGTTCGTACAGGTGCACTTTATCATGACATTGGTAAAATGAAACATCCTGAATACTTTATTGAAAATCAACTTGGGGGTAAAAATCCCTTAACTGAAATTGATTTTGAAGATGCTTCCCAAATTGTAATTAATCATGTGAATGATGGTATTGAAATTGCCAAGAAAAGTCATTTACCCGAACAGATTATTAAGTTTATAAGTTCACACCATGGAACAAGTAAAACTAAGTATTTTTATAACTCATTTATAAATGCAAATCCTGATAAAACGCCTAACGAAGATATTTTTACATACCCAGGGCCAATTCCAAGTAATAAAGAAACGGCAATTTTAATGATGGCCGATGCTGTTGAAGCGCGCTCAAGAAGCCTATCTGAATATACTGACGAAAGCATCAGCGAAATGGTTGAAAATATGATAGATAATCAAATTGCAGAAGGTGAATTTAAAGATGCACCAATCACTTTTCGTGATGTGGAATTAGTAAAAGCGGTATTTAAGGAAAAAATTAAAAACATATATCACAACCGTATAAAATATCCTGAAAGAAATAAATAGTACAAGCTTTAAATTAAAAAATCCTCCATAACATTAAGTTTTGGAGGATTTTTCTATTTTGGTAACGTTAAAAATTAATTTAGTTTTACTGTAATTTTATTCGCAATTTTTAAGGCAGTAGTTAGAGTACTCAAGTCGGTATTTAGTGAGCCGTCGGCACCGGCATAATGACTATGACCTATTGGTTTGAGTATATATTCCTGATTTGGGGTGGAAGTATTAATATCTGCTGAATAAACCAATGCCGGTTGGCTGGACGTTTTATATTCTTTATCATTCGGATATTTGTCATTAGTCCAATATTCGTTCCAATCCCAGGATTGGTTCAATTCAAACATGATTTTATATTTTCCGCTCAAAATCTTTTCAGTTTTGATGTGCAAAATAAATGAATTAGAAGGGGTTGCACCGGTATAAGCATCTGGCACTGCATGTTTTGGAGTTGGCATATAGGTTCCTAATTCGTTTTTTTCGTTACGCTGATGTGCCCAATACGGCAAGGTAGCAGGGCGTTGAATTTCGCCTGCTTTCCATTGTCCTGTTTTTCTGTTGGCGCGCCGAAAAACTCCTTTTCCAATGCTTTCCGACACATACAAGGTTTGTAAGTAATTGCCATTTTCATCGGCTAGCCATATTGCAAATAGTGGATGATTATGTTCTGAACCTTTTTCAAATAGTATGGTCAATGCGGTGCCGGTATTGTTTAAACCATAGGTTTCCTGGGTAAAAACTTCTTTTTTCTTTTGTGCCGAAATTGCTGTTGTAATAAACAAAACTGCAAAAATTAATACTTGTGTTTTCATATTATAACCAATAAATTATGAACTTTAAACTGAATTATATTTTAATTATTATACCGATAGTAGGTAAAATTGTTCCGGCAAAGTTATCAATGGTGCGTAATACATATTTCGAAGGATCTGTCGGATCTGTAACCGGCGAATATACTTTGTTTCCATTAGCATCAGGTATTCCTGTATCTAAATTGGTATAATTAGGTACACCCTGAGTTTTAAAATTGTATACATTTTGAATATCGGTATAAAAATTCAATACCCATTTTTTAAAATAGAATTCTTTATCAATACGAATATCCAATTGATGAGTGTCAGGCAATCGGTATTTATTAAAATTGCTATAATCCAGAACCGGTCGTTTTGTTATATCCCACACTGATTTATAATATGAAGCCGAACTGATTGGGGTGTAAGGTGCACCACCCACAAACCTCCATCGGGCAGCCACATTCCAGTTTTTTGGGAATTTATAACTGGCTATTAAGTTGAATAATTGGTGAGTATCCCACGAAGAAGATAGATATTGACCAGCAGAATTAGTAAATTCACTCCGAAAATAGGTGTAGGTGGCAGTAACATTTAATTTCTTCATTTCCATAATTTTATACAATATTTCCACACCATAGGCGCGTCCTTTTCCCGTTGATACAATTTCCTCATCGCCCACCTGACCAAATGCAGTTCCTTTGCTCGCAATACTCAAGCCGTCAGCCACCGAAAGAGGATAATAATTGTAGGATTTGTAAAAACCTTCAACACTTAAACGCATATTTTCCAAGGGGCGATACTCAAAACCGGCTATAGCCTGATCGGAAACTGTGTATCTGAGATTTTCGTTCATATTTGCCAATGGAGAACTCGTGCTGTAACGGTATCCAAGAGTTGTATAAGCAGGTTGTTGGGCATAATGACCCACATTTCCATTCAAATCAAATTTATCGGAGAGGGCATACGAAACTGAAAACCGTGGCGATAACTGATTGAGCGGATTCAGCATATTTTGGTTGAAATTGATTCCTGAAGTATTTATTCCTAACGAAAGCTTTAATTTATCCTCAAGCAACTCTTTTGAAGCTTGGGCAAAAGCCTGATAACCAAATAAACCAATGGTGGTATTGTAGGAAAGATTTGAAACAACATTATTAAAGAAAATCTGACGGCTTGTTGAATTGGTATAATGCGCGTATTTCAGACCGCCACCAAACGATAGTTTAACCGGTAAATCAGGGTAATTTCGCTCGAAACGGATTTTATTTTCGGCCTCATCCGATTTGTAATCCGATGTTTTGGCCTTGGTTTCGTCATTGTCTAAGTACTTGAAATTTGTATTGCGAAGCATGTTTCGGCTCAATACCCAGGTATCGTAATGTGTATCGGCAAAATGTTTGTAAACCGCACCAACCGTATAATTCCATTGAATGTAGGTTGGTAAATAAGCCAATAAATAGGCCTGACTTTCAGTTGGGTTCTTAATTCCGAGATTCAATGCATCATTATCAATAGCACCTATTCCTAAAAAAGTAATTTCATTTTTTTTGTCAATCTGTGTTTTTACTTTTACCTGAAAATCATTGTAAGTTGGCAAAAAAGGCAAACCAATGGCTGCAAAAAGGAATTGCAGATACGATTGACGGGCAGAAACGATAAACGTAGTATTTTTCCCAATCGGACCATCCAATGTCAAAGCCGCATCCGAAGCACCTACCGAAAGCTTGGTATGCAAACGGTCTTTGCTGCCGTCCTTTTCTTTAATATCCATCACCGAACTCAAGGCATTGCCTTTATCGGCAGGAAATGCGCCGGTATAAAAGCTGATGTTACTTACAAAATCGGGATTAATCACGCCTACCGTTCCGCCGGACGAACCTTGCGTGGCAAAGTGATTGATTACCGGAATCTCAATACCATCGAGGTAGAAAACGTTTTCCGACGGACCACCACCACGCACAATGAGGTCATTTCGGTTCGGATCGGTAGCACCAACACCCGGCAAGGTCTGAATTACTTTCGAAACATCGCGGTTAGCACCTGCCGTTTTCTCAATTTCCTGAACACCTATTGTCAGCACCGAAATGGGACTTTCAATTTTCTTGAGATTCAAGTTTTGACGCACAGTCACTTCTTTTAACTGAACAGTAGTTTCGTCCACCGGAATATCAATAAATGTGGTTTGATTTCCCTGAACCTGAATTTCTGATGAAACAGTAGTTTTATAGCCTATCAAAGTAATCACTAAGCGTTTGAAACCAGGTTCAATTCCTGTGAATATATAATTTCCGTCAAGATCGGAAGTTGAACCAATATTGGTTCCCTGAACTAAAATAGATGCAAATTCAAGCGGCTGATTGGTTTTTGAATCAAACACCCGCCCTTTTATTGTTCCTTTTTGAGCAAATAAATTGATTATAATAAATAATGCAACTAAAATTAAACTATATTTTTTCATGTTCGTTTCACCTTTAATATTTTGAATTTTTTATTAAAACATTAGCGATAAAAAAAGGTTTAACTAATTAATTAAATTCTGTTATAGAAATTTTCTATTGAATGCCTATTTACGTACAATTAATTTATTGCAGAAGTTTTTTTTATTGCATCAAAAATTGGTACTAAGAAGCCATTTTCGTATCGACAAAGCAAACATATATTTCCCAATGGTTTAGCATTTACCCACCTTAAATTGAGTTCAATGCCATCATACCTTATTGTGGATAGAAAAGAATTGCCCACCTTAAAAAGTAAATCGTAATCTTGTGATTCAAAAAACAAATGGCTAATATCAAACGAATCAGACTCAAATTCGCAGTAATACTCTGCTTGCTCTGCACATTCAGTTCGGAGGTAAATGGATTTTTGTTTCAGTACCGGACTAAAGCTCGGTTGCATTTTAAGTTGATTTTTTGGAATTTTAGCTTTATAAATTATTACATCATCTTCCTTTATTTCAATTTCGGAAATATAATCAGTGAGCAATTGCGAAACATGAATCAAATCATTGAAATGATAAAACTCTTCCCAATTATTGAAAATAGTTGTATCTTTTGGCATATAGTTGCCAAGGCTAAGTTCAGCAGCCACACCGGTAATTTTTAATTGAATAATTGACATGAAGGCTTTAAAGTGTTTATAATTAGGATATTTTTATCAGATTTTGATTAACCAAATGGCAATAAAATGGCAAATGCTTCCTCCCAAAACGAATAAATGGAAAATGGCGTGGGTGTACGGTATTTTTTTAAAACGATATAAAATAGCTCCTACGGTATAAAATAAACCTCCGCCAATAAGCCAGTATAGTGCTGACATAGAGTTAGTTACATCAAGTGAGTCAATCAAAGGTTTGAAAGCAATTACAACTACCCAGCCCATAGCCACGTAACAAAAAGTTTCCAGTTTGCTGCCTTTTTTTTTGTTCATAAAGCTCAGCCAAACTCCAAGAATTGCGGCAGCCCAAATAATAGCAAAAATGGTCCAGCCCCAGGCACCGTTCAGTCGAAGAACTATCAATGTGAATGGTGTGTAGCTACCGGCAATTTGTGTATAAATTGCGGCATGGTCCATTTTGCGACGCTTTAATTTGACTGATTCTGTTTTTTCGGCATGGTAGGTGCTTGAAGCTACATACATTAAGGTCATAAAAACCACAAAAACCACATCACTGAATATTGCCCAACCGTTGTGAGATGGAATGGCTTTTAGAATGATTAAACTTCCACCAAAAATAAGGCTGAAACCAATTCCAAGGTAGTGTGTAAAAGCATTATATTGTTCTTCTTTTTGGCTGTATGTCATGTGAGTTTTTGTTTTATAATGTACGGATTATCCGGTTTATTACCGAACTTTCAAATCCCCTGCTTTGTGCAAAATTGAAAAGTTTTCCCTGTTTTTCGTATTCAAACTTGTATTTTAGACCTATCAGTTTGGTTTTCAGGATAGATGCCAGCATTTCTTCATATTCTCCATCGTCGATGGTGGTTAGTGCTTCATTTATTTGTTCGTCTTTCAGTCCTTTTTGCTTTAGGGCATACGAAATTTTGATTTTACCCCATTTATTGAATCTGAATTTGTCTTTCACAAAGTAATTGCAATAGCGTTTTTCATTAATAAAATTATCCGAAATCAATCGGTCTAAAATTTCTTGTTTATCGCTTTGGCAAGCACCCCATGTTGTGAGTTTTTCATCTACATCTGAAATGCAATGTTCTGATATTGAGCAATAAGAAGCCGCTTTGTGGAGCAATTCGTCTGCTGTATATTCCTTTTTCATTTGCTCTAAATTGAAATCATTTTAATAGCGGCAAATGTAGTAATTTTTTTAGGATTCAAAAACCATTTGGACCAATCATACTATATTAAAGCGTTATGTTCAAATAGTGACCTTAGAAATATTGTTTATTTCGTAAATTTTGTAATTTTACGGAACATTTTGCTAACAACACAAATCTTATTTGATATGCGTGTAAAAGCTCAAATAATCATTCTCTTATTATTCGTCAGCGGTTTGATAAAGGCGGAGAAATCCGACTCTACTCATTTTTCATTCAATGGGCAGTTGACAACTTGGGGAATTGCGCAATTTCAAACTCCAATTCAAACTCAATTTGGCGGGCGTTTTGTACCTACTTTGCTGGGTAATTTCAAACTTTCAGCCAAAACTAAACTCGATTTTGAAACATCACTCAATTTAAACGGGTCAATAAATTCCAGCGGTTTACATACCGACACAGTTTTGGGGCAATTGAAACCTTACCGCGTTTGGTTGCGCTATTCCGGCGAAAACTGGGAACTACGTGCCGGTTTGCAGAAAATTAATTTCGGATCGGCCAAATTGTTTCGACCGCTGATGTGGTTTGACGCAATGGATGTGCGTGATCCGCTGCAACTGACGGATGGTGTTTATGGCTTCCTGGGTAAGTATTTCTTTCCGAATAATTCCAATTTGTGGCTTTGGGGATTGATAGGAAATAAAAATCCGAAAGGATATGAACTATTTGGATCTTCTGAATTGAAACCTGAATTCGGTGGTCGGTTTGAACTGCCTGTTTCTAAAGGTGAAATTGCACTTTCAACACATTTTCGATCTGTAAATCTAAGCAATAATTTAACTAAAATATATCCGCCTGAAGTATTATACTATGCTCGTAGTTTGCAGACTGAAATCAATGAATCGCGTATTGGAATGGATGGAAAATGGGATTTAGGAATCGGACTTTGGTTTGAATCAAGTATTACTTTAACCGATGCTCAAAATAATCCATATTTACTTCCTTTTAAGGTTCAGGATATGTGGAATGTGGGTGCTGATTATACTTTAGCCATTGGTAGTGGATTGGGAGTTACGGTTGAATATTTCAGATATCATGCAGGCAATGCATTTTTAGTGAATGGAAATGCTGTAAACGTGCTTGGAGCAATGTTGACTTATCC
>CAZEEB010000072.1:0-9757 GCA_964511245.1 uncultured Paludibacter sp. | reverse complement strand
CAGGCTTACTTGCATATAGCTTTTTACCTAAAAAACCATCTATTAATGCTGAAAGGGTTGACTCTGCTCAACTCCAATTATTTTAATTCTTATGTCGAACTCACGTTAATTAACAATTACATTTTACACTTTTTCAAATAATTCCATTTAAACTACAAGGGTGTACTAAAATGAAAAGTACACCTCAATTTATTGAAATAAAAATAAAATGTTTCATTCGTTATAAATCAGTACCTTTTATTGAAATTAATGTATGAATAAGAGTTATAATTGAAGTATCAATTAATGCTGAAGCTAATATGTTAATTCGTCTTTTTGTAACTTAACACAGCCATTGCATTAAAAGCCACTGCAAATCCAAGAAGTGTAAAAAGTTCTTGTGACAGTTGTACAAAATTGCTTCCTTTTAAATAAATGGAGCGCATAACTATCATTAAGTGTTTTAGTGGATTGAAAGCAGCCAACCACTGAGCCCAATCGGGCATACTATCAACCGGAGTATACAAACCACTGAGCATAATAAAAAGCAGCATAAAGAAAAACACAATAAAAACCGCTTGCTGTAGAGTTTGTGCATAATTTGAAATTACTAATCCCATACCCGAAATAGCAAAAATGTAAATGGCCGCAAAAGCATAAATAATAACAAAGTGCCCAACCGGAATTAACCCATAATCTAACCATGCCACTGTAAATCCAATTGTTATGGCAATAAATCCGATAATCCAAAATGGTATTAGTTTTCCTAAAATAAAAATCAGTTTCGGCACAGGACTCACATTCATTTGTTCCATTGTACCAAGTTCTTTTTCAAAAACAATGGATACAGCAGGCAAAAAACCGCAAAGCAAAGTCAAAATCATCACCATAAGTGCCGGCACCATAAACACTTGATAATTAAGGCTTTTATTGAATCTAAATTGTGAATCAATTTCAACAATGGACGAACCGCTTTTGGCCATTTCGGGATATAATTCAGAACTAAGTGAATTGTTGAATTCGCCAATAATGCTAGCCAAATAAGTCATTCCCACACTAGCTTTCATTCCATTTACGGCATTTGGAGAAATCATCACTTTCACATTTTCATGGTTTATTATGCTTTTTTCAAAATTTCGTGGAATTTCTAAAATAAGGTCGGCTTCGTTATTTTCGATACTTTTTAGGGCTTGATTATAACTATCGGAATGGTTTGTCAAACGAAAATAATTTGAAGAAACTATTGTTTGAGATATGCGGCGTGAATATGCTGAATGATCGTTATCTATCACACTTAGATTAAGGTTTTTTATTTCATAACTTGCTGCCCATGGGAAAACCAAAAGCACCATGAGTGGAAACATAAAAATCATTTTCGGCAAAAAAGGATTCCGAATGATTTGTTTGAACTCTTTTTTTAAAAGATATTTTATCATATTTGACTTCTTATTAAATTTTTAAACACCATCAATAAACTACTCGAGTCTAACTTTGAATTTTTTCAAACTTATTGATACCAATACAGTTCCCATAAGAATTAAAACAGCAACATCTTTGAGCACAGCACTAAGCCCAAGCCCTTTAATCATTATTGTTTTTACGGCATCGATATACCAGCGAGCCGGAACAAAATTGGAAACAAATCTCAAAAATGCAGGCATATTTTCCACCGGGAAAATCATACCCGATAGCAGCATAACCGGTATCATAAGTCCCATTCCCGAAATCATCATGGCTGCTAGCTGCGAACTTGTAAGTGTGGAAATAAGTAATCCAAGTGCTAATGATACAAAAATATAAAGTAAGGAAACAAGGAACAAACTGATAAAACTTCCGGCAATGGGTACTTTCAAAATAAATACAGAAAGTAACATGATTGTACTAAAGTTGATTATTGAAAGCACTAAATAAGGCGATAATTTTGATAATATTGTGTAAATAGGCTTCATGGGCGAAACGAGCAGAATCTCCATTGTCCCCATTTCCTTTTCACGAACTATGGCAATGGATGTCATCATGGCGCAAATTAAAATCATAATCATACCCAATACACCTGGCACAAAATTAAATGCACTTTTCATTTGGGGATTGTAGAGCATTTTTACTTCGGGCACAATCATACCACCTCCCGATAGTGGTTGCGAAATTTCCTGTTGATAGTTGCTAATAATATTCGAAGCATAGAATATAAATGATGTGGCTGCATTTGGGTCGGTAGCATCGGCAATTAGTTGAATATGGGCTTTTCCGGTATGTTTCATATTTTCTGAAAAATGGTCTTCAAAAACCATAGCCAGTTTAGCATTGCCATCTCGAAAAGCTAAATCAATTTCATCTGAATTGTGCGCAATTTGAACTACATCAAAATATTCGCTGGCATCTACCCGACTTATAATTCGCTGAGTTGCTTCGTCCATAGTGTTTACAAGCACAACAACCTTTGTGTTTTTTACTTCCTGCGAAAGAGCAAAACCAAACAGAATAATCTGAATAACAGGCATTAGCAGCAAAATCATCACCGTGGTTTTGTCGCGGAAAATATGATGAAATTCTTTCCGAATAAATGATAATAATTGTTTCATAAGTCCCTTAATCCCCGGTCGGGAGATTTTTTGTTAGTTTTGATATTTAATTGTATTTTAAAAAATATACGAGAATTAGCCTTTAAGACGCCCTTGTACGAGATTTAGTGGGCTAACTGTCAACTCTCTTCGCTTTTCGGGCTAACTGTTGAAAAACCTCATCCATGTTTTTTGCATTGAATTGTTTTTTAAGATTGTCGGGCGAATCTAGTGCTTCAATGCGTCCATCAACCATAATAGAAACACGGTCGCAATACTCGGCTTCATCCATGTAATGCGTTGTCACAAAAACAGTTATGCCTTTTGCGGTAGCATCATAAATCATTTCCCAGAATCGACGACGGGTAATAGGATCAACACCACCGGTAGGCTCGTCCAAAAAAACGACCTGAGGCTGATGAAAAATGGATACAGAGAATGCAAGCTTTTGTTTAAACCCTAATGGCAAGGATTTTACTAACTTATTTCGTTCGTCTTCGAAATTTAGTTTTGTCATCAGCTCATCCGTTTTTTCCTTGATAACCTTATCATTCATGCCATAAATACCACCAAAAAGTTCCAGATTTTCCCATACTTTTAAATCTTCGTACATCGAAAACTTCTGACTCATATAGCCGATGCTTCTTTTTACTAATTCTGGTTGTTTAAAAATATCGTATCCGGCTACTGTCCCTTTTCCTTCGGTAGGTATACTTAACCCACAAAGCATCCGCATAGCAGTGGTTTTACCGGCACCGTTTGCACCCAAAAACCCGAATATTTCGCCTCGTTTTACTTCGAACGAAATATTATCGACGGCTGTAAAGTTTCCAAAACGCTTTGTCAGATTTTCAACTTTTATTACGTTGTCCATATTTAAAATCCACCTTTTTTAAAGTTGAAATATTGAAATGTTATTACTCTTTATTTTGTGAAAGATTCATAAAACAATCCTCAATTGAAGGTTCAATAACCTTAATTTCGATATTTTTATGTCCTTTTTCTTTTAAAAAATTACTGAGTTCATCAATTGACAAATTTTCAAAGTCCTCATTTTGAGAATTCTGTGAACTTGTAACATGGATTGAATCACCGAATGCAAAAGCACTTATCACACGGTTATTCTGACGAATATCATCCAACAGTTTGTGCATTTTATCGCTTTTAGCAGCCCAAAGCGCATTAGCAAATTGATTTACAATATTTTCCGGAGTATCAATTTTGAGAAATTGCCCGCTTTGAATAAGAGCAATCCGGTCGCACAAACTAGCTTCATCCATATATGGTGTAGATACCAAAATAGTGATACCTCGCTCTTTTAACTTTTTCAACATGCCCCAAAATTCTTTTCTCGAAACGGGATCAACACCGGTTGTTGGTTCATCGAGAAACAGCACCGAAGGCTTGTGAATTAACGCACAACTCAATGCCAATTTTTGCTTCATTCCACCTGAAAGTTTTCCTGCCCGTCGATTTTTAAATGGCTCAATTTGAAGATAAATATCTTTAATTAATTCATAATTTTCGTTTATCGTTGTATTAAAAACCGTTGCAAAAAACTCAAGATTTTCCTCTACCGTCAAATCCTGATAAAGTGAAAACCGACCAGGCATATATCCTACACGTTTCCGAATTTCCTTGTAATCTTTTACTACATCATAATTATCAACTTTTGAAGTTCCACTATCCGCCAAAATTAGTGTGGTGAGTATTCGAAAAAGCGTTGTTTTTCCTGCTCCATCCGGTCCTATTATTCCAAAAATTTCAGCACGCTCTACATTAAATGATATACCTGCATCTAAACCTTGAAGGGAAGCAGAGTTACTATCATATTGTATATCAGGTTTTTTGCCAATTCCGGCAAATTTACCTGACTTCTCCGAATAATAATTTTTGTATAGGTTTTTTACTTCAATTGCGTACATTTTTGATTATGTTTAGTTTGAAATTCAATATGACTAATTAATTAAATTTCACATTTCCATACATGCCTATTTTTAGGAAACCATCATTTTTAACACTTATCTTCACTGCATAAACCAGGTTGGCGCGTTCGTCTTTTGTTTCAATCGTTTTCGGTGTAAATTCTGCTTTGCTTGATACCCAACTCACAATCCCAACATATTCTTTCATTTTGTCAGTATCCGAATCACATGAAACTTTTACTTTTTGACCTACTTTCAGTTGGCTTAACTGACCGTTAGTAATATATGCGCGAAGTATCATATTTTCCGTATCTGCAATTTTAAAAAGTGCTTTCCCCGGCATTACTAATTCAGCTTTTTCTACATATTTTACTAATACGGTACCATTTATGGGGCTTGATATATGACACTTTTTTAATTGATCTTCCAATTGAGAAACTTGAATTTTTACACCTTCAACATCTTCTGTAATCCCCTGATTGGAAGAAATCAATGTGGTTTTCTGAGCATCAAGTTGTTTTTCGAGCACTGCAATCTGAGCATTCACATCGTCCAGTTGTTTTTGATTGGTGGCATTGGCTTTCAGTAGATTTTCGATTCGTTTTTTCTCAATTTTAGCAGTTAAAATTTGTTGTTCGATTGTCGCAATCTGTTTTTGCAAATCTGGCCGACGAACCTGAATAGCTTTCCCTGCCGCTAACAATTGTTTTTTTCGAAGGTAAAGTTGAACACTATCAATAACACCTACAACCTGACCGGCTTGCAAAGTTTGACCCTCTTGCGCGTTGAACTCCAGCAATTTACCTGTACCTTCGGACGACACAGTTAATTCGGTAGTTTCAAAATTTCCGGAAGCATCATACTCATTATCAATCTTTTTGCAAGCCGAAAAAACCGAAATTAATGCTATTCCAACTACAATTTGATATTTCATTTTTAAATTTGTTGTTTTCATTTTATATTATTTTTTAGTTCCGCATTTATCTGCCATTTAATAGGCTGGTTTTGCGACGATTATTAATTATTAAAATTATTTTTAAGTTGATATACGTTCATTATTAGCTGAATTTCGTGTAGTGATTTTAGTTGTCTGGCCTGGGTTTCAGCATTCAAATCCCTAATAAAATCATTTACTGAGGCAGTTCCATTAATTTGTTTTGCTGAAGTTGATTTTTTGATACTTTCACGCAAAACGATAATCTCGTCATCACTCTTAATTGCTGTCTGAAGTTTTTCAATTTCATTGAATTGCTGTTTTGAAATCAAATTGTTGTTAAAAACAAAAGTTTCTTTTTGTAAATCCAGCATTTTCTTGTTTACATCCAGTTTATTCAAATTATTTTTTTGTGTATAAAATCCACTTATATTCCACGATAACCGCAGTCCGGCAATATAAAACCCTGCAAAACTTGGATCAAACATATTTAATGCAGGTAAGCCATAACCTCCTTGTACAAAAGCTCCAAGCCTTGGCAAATTGGCTGCACTAACCAAACTTTTCTGATTATCGTATAGTTTAGATTGTGCATCAAATAGTCCTAATTCAGGTCGATAATTCGTATTTACATCCAGTTTTGAGATATCAGTTTTAGGTTTTTCGAGTTCAATTTTATCGCTAATTTCTATTCCACATAATGCCGAAAGCATAATTTCATAGGTTTTGCGTGTATTTATTAAATCGGTAATGCGTTGGTTGACATTTATCAGTTCTACTTTTAATACATCTGTGTCAGATTGCGTAGCCAATCCATTTACCATCAACGATGATACCCTATTGAAACTGGTTAGTAAATCATTTTTCAGTATGTCATTTTGTTTTAGTTGTTCATTGATCAACAAAATGCCAAAAAACAGCTGATTAACACGGTCTTTCAATGCATACAAATCAACTTCCAGTTTTTGTTTCTCAACTTCAGTTCCGGCTTTGGTAATCTTATTTTGTGCAGAAATCACACCCCCATCCCAAATAAGCTGAGAAGCTTCTAGTACTGCTTGATACTGGTCTTTTGGAAGTGATTGAAATGTTATTCCGAGTTTTTTTCCAAGTACTTCTGGAATCTGCGTCACATCCGACTGATAAGTTGCTTTAGCCGAAAGTGTAAGTTGCGGCAGATAACCACGATTTGCATTCTCGATATTGTATCGGGCTGTTTGCTCTATCAGTCCGTATTGCCTAACAAGCGGATAATTTGCTTTTGCCTTTTCCTGACAATTTTCTATAGTCAGGGGTTGAGCAAAAACTCCTAACGACATAAATGTAAGCAAAAAATTAAATAATAGTTTTTTCATTTTGTTTTTAAAAATTTTATTTTCCGATAATATAACTTTTTATGGTCT
This sequence comes from uncultured Paludibacter sp., assembly GCA_964511245.1. Classification (GTDB taxonomy): domain Bacteria; phylum Bacteroidota; class Bacteroidia; order Bacteroidales; family Paludibacteraceae; genus Paludibacter. The sequence goes on along the minus strand of CAZEEB010000072.1, from coordinate 2,955 downwards.
TAAACTGTTCAATATCAATTTAACATGCTCTTCACGTCTATGATTAATTACAAATTCCTTTTGTGGTTCATCCAACCCCATAATTTCAGATGCTACTGGTAAAAGCAGAAACATAGAGATATTAACAGAAATTGTGCTGAAAATCAAATCAATAAGTGTTAGTTTCCGAATACGACCTGCAGCAATTTCAGATTCTAAATCATCTTGAAGTGATTTAAATAGTTCGTTTACAACATCCTTGAGGTTTTCTTTCAATACTGTTACCATCTTCGGATTTCGTGCGAATTCGGTTACAATCAATAACGGAACTCTGGGGTTTTGTCGCACCATATCAAAATGCGATTCAATGATATGTTTCAATTTTTCGGTAAAAGGCAACTTATCCAAATTTTCAAGTTCAAAAATATGTTGAAAAAATTCACGAAACTTTTTCTCGAAAATCAAATTAAATAAATTTTCTTTTGTTCGATAATAATAATGTATAAGCGCCTGATTACAACCAACTTCCTTAGCTATTTCAGTTGTGGATGTTGATGCAAATCCTTTTTCGAGAAACAGTGTTTCAGCTGTTTCAAGAATTAAATTTTCCATATTCAATGCATCCTTAACTTCCATATTTAATAAATATATTTAATAGATCTATTAATAATTTGCAAAGGAATTATTTTTATTTCATGTATTACAAAATATCGATTAAATATTAGGAATTATTAAGAATTAAGCAAATAAATTGTATTTATTATGATATTATAAATACTATAATAAACTATAAAGGATAACTCGAATAGTTAAACTACAAAACAATGCTGGAAATCATTTGTTTTGAATAAGTTGATTGTACTTTTAAAACTAAAGTATTGATTATTAATTCAAAAACAAAAAAAATGTCTTTTTTAAATACACAAAATGAAATTCAAACAAAACCGAACCAGGTAGTTGGACATCCATCCTTCGAAAAATTTATTTCAAAATTTAAGTCAACAATTCATACGGTTTTTCATGAAGAAAATGACGTAGACACAATGGGAATTACCCGTGGTATTTCGCCAAAAGTATTGGGCCAAATTATGGATACAAATCCACTTTCGGTAGCTATACCTACAGAATATGGTGGTCGAGGAGGCATAGTACATGAAAGTTTACAATTGTTATCAGCAGCATCGTACGAATCACTTGCATTGTCACTCACGTTGGGTATTAACAGTGCACTTTTTCTCCAGCCATTCGCTAAATATGGTCAGGAAGCAGCAAAACCGGAAGTATTTGGGCGGTTTTTGAATAAACAAAACATGGGCGGCTTAATGATTACTGAACCAGGCTTTGGTAGCGATGCGTTGAATATGCAAACTTCGTTTACCGAACAATCGAATCATTTCCATTTAAAAGGCACAAAACATTGGGCCGGACTTACCGGACAGGCAAATTATTGGTTACTCACTGCTCGTAAACAAACCGAACAAGGTGGTTTACAACGCGATATAGATTTTTTTGTTTGCGATAATAATAATGATTCACAAAATATATATGTTGAAGAGCGTTTTGAGAATCTAGGCTTGTACCAAATTCCGTATGGACGCAATATATTGGATGTAAAAATTCCTAAAACTCAACGTTTGATACCTCATACTAATGGTGTAAAGCTCATGTTGGATTTATTGCACCGTAGCCGGTTGCATTTTCCGGGGATGGGTTTAGGATTTGTTAAACGTATGCTCGATGAAGCATTAAACCATTGCCAACAAAGATTGATTGGAGGTCGAAGTTTATTTACTTACGATCAGGTTCAACAACATTTAGCACGATTACAAGCAAATTTTACAATTATTTCGGCATTTAGTAAACACAGTTCAGGAGTGGCCGGTATTGAAAACGACCTTACCGGACTTGGACTTGAGGCCAATATTATTAAAACAGTAACTACTGATTTAATGCAAGATTCTTCACAAACTTTATTAACTCTGGTTGGTGCAAAAGGCTATAAATTAAACCACATTTCAGGACGTGGCACAGTTGACAGCCGTCCATTCATGATATTTGAAGGTTCAAATGATATTTTATATTCTCAAATAGGCGAAGGGATTATAAAATTAATGAAAACGGCAAAAGAAAATTCATTTCTAGTATATTTACAAATTCATCGCCTCACAGAAAATGCTGCGAAACAAGTGAAAGATTTAATCAATTTCAGCATTGATTTGCAAATGTCCCAACGCAAATTAGTGGAACTTGGACGAATTGTGAGCCGTGTAGCTTCGATGGATATGGTTATAAAATTAGGTAATGCAGGATTTAGAACAGATTTAATTGAAGCAGCAATCTCAATTCTTCGGCAGGAGATATCAGCTTTAGTAAGTCATTTTGATTATCATCAACCTACAAAAGTGATTGAAGATTATCAGTTAAACAGCAGTTGGAACGAATTTATATTAACATAAACTATTTTCAATAAACAAATAATATTTAGCTCCATTTTCAATCAGAAATGGGGCTTTTTTTATTAAAACCGATTATTAAAAGACATTTTTTACAAGGTTATTTTTTTACAAATCTAGATTTTACATAACTAAAATTTATTGAAAAAGTAACTGAAATTATATTTTTGAATTTGGATTTGCATATCCGATACAATTTATTTACTTTTGCTAATGATTATTTTATATTTACAAAATAAAATCAACGGTTAAAATGGCGGCATATAAACGGATATTATTAAAATTGAGTGGCGAATCGCTTATGGGTGAAAAGCAATACGGAATTGATGAGAAAAGACTAAACGAATATGCAACTCAAATTTCTGAAATTGTAGAAATGGGTGTTCAGGTTGGAATTGTAATTGGCGGCGGGAATATTTTTCGTGGATTGAGTGGCTCTTCTAAAGGTTTCGACCGTGTACAGGGCGATCAAATGGGAGATCGGAAGAGCGTCGTGTAGGGAAAGAGTGTTCAGAGCCGTGTA
>CAZEEB010000071.1:0-10004 GCA_964511245.1 uncultured Paludibacter sp. | reverse complement strand
ATTAGTACTGATGTGTACCCGCCTGATAAAGGTTTGCTTAACACTGCCGAATCAGGTTCAGTTACATTTGCTGCTATTTGCAATATTACTGCACCTGTTAAGGTCTTATTGTTTATAGCAGCAAATGCTAATTTTAAGGTTGCATAATTTTGACCAGTTCCTACAGTTTTCGTAATTGCCTCTCCATTTCCCCAAAACATCCACAAGCCCAAACTCAGAGCGAATAATTTTTTAATTGATTTCATATTATCGTTGTATTTTTAAATTTGCATGTATTTAGTTGATTAGTAACAGTTTGCTTAATTTTTTATGTGCTGTTATTGCTTTTGCAATATAGCTTCCGGATGCTAAATTCGTTTGAATATTGCTTGTTGAATTTGCTGCAATAGTTTTGAAAATTAAGCATTTCCCGGCGTTGTCAAAGATACGAATTTCCGCATCGGTATCCGATAAGTTTTGAATAAATATTTTCTTTGATACGCTGTATATTGTCAATTTTTTTTGCTCTGCGTCCATAGTGTTCGTTGTAATTCCAGGGCTGGTTACTATTTTAAACCGTTTTACTATGGCCGTTGATTGTGGAGCCGAAAATTCATAGCTTGTACCACTTTGGGTAATGTTTTTAATTGTATTTGCCACTGAATCAATCAGATAAAGTTCTGAATATTGAAGTCCCAGATTTTCGTGGGTAAAAGTCATGCTGTAATTTGTGTCCTCGCCGGTCATAAATCCGAGCTGAGTATTGTTTATATTGTCAACTGCATCTATCTGATAATCGCCATCAGCTTCAATAGCCCAAAGTTGAGGTGCTAAAGGCGAACCCAAAAATTTTCGTCCATCCCATCCGTTATCAAAATTGCGGGTACAGTTTGCATCTGAGAATATCCACATTTTATCTGAAAAACGAGCTCCTTTTATATCAATTATTGTAAAAATTTTTGAATTTGAACGAGCGCGTTGTAAATCTGTGTTTTTTACAGTTACAGTACTATATGGTATTGTTATTGAACCATCGGTTGTAACACCAACTTTTGGAACAACTAAATAAGCAGCCATTGACGGTATTTGGGCAGGTATTCCGCCACTTCCGGCTGTTCCAGGTGTTGAAACCACATATTGTCCGGGAGTTGTGGTATTAGTTGTTGAATTTGGAGAATTAGTGTACCACTCATTGTAAGTGCCTGTATTATAAAGATATACTGATGCTTCGGTGTTTGCACCAAAGGATAGTTGTTTAATATCAATTGCTGCAGTATATGAATTGCCAATTATATGTTGACCCGGATATTTGGCACTTGAAGTGTAGGACAAAGCCATATTAGTTTTACTTTGATTATCTAAACTTCCTTCGAAAGTTAACACCTTAGCGGCAGCCTGAACAATTTCGTATCCGCTAAACGATGTTAAAGTTGATCCATTTTGTAATTGAATCCAGTAATTGCCTAATGCAGCGGTTCCAGGTTCGTTATGTTTGCGAATAAATGATCCACTAAAATTGTTATTTATTGTCATTGATTGTACTGGGACGCCTATAAATTGCCATTTATATCGATTATCGGCAGCGGCACTTTTATTCCAACTTGCTTTGCTATACATTTCCACTGTGGCTAATACAGCAGAATCTTGTGAATTATTGAAAATTAGCGTAGCATTTGCAGCCGCAGGGTTTGCTTTTAGCAATAAATTGCTGGCTGTGGCTTTGTTTCTTACCACATTGCTTACATGGATTGCGCTTGTAGTATCTATAGTCAATATGCATCCATTATAAATTGTAAGATTGTGTAGATTTAACTGGCTCATTTTGTGAGTAATACCGCCGGTGTTCGAAATATAAAGATTATACATATTGCTAGTTCCGTTTCCCGAAATAGATTTTGCAGTATTTCCGGTCATTATAACTTCTTCTGTACCATTAGTATAGGTTCCATTGTTAATAAAACTGCCGTTGTCAATCCTAATTTTGGCAGCGCCCGAAACTAGCATTCTGCCACCACTTTTAATGTTTATTCCTTGCGAAATCAAACTGTTTACAGGCAATATCACACATATAACAATGCAAAAATGACTGACCCAATCAGAAGTATTTTTCATATTATAATGTGTTAAAAATATTATTTTATAAACTCGCTGTTACTACCAAAGCTATCAATTTCATAATGAAAATCGATGGAAAGTAAATAAGCCGAACCTGAGAAAGTGTCATCAATATGCGTCCCATCTCTATAAAGGTGACAAACCAGTATACTGCTAATTTTTTTACCTGTTCCGACAATACCTGTATTATCAACTCCACCTGTGTTCATAGGTGTTATGTTCGATTCAAATGCTGTTAATGAGGCAGCATCCGATGGCACAACTTTGGTCCCATAAACACTGGTAGTGCCAGTCGCTGCAAAATTACTTCCTAGATTTACCCACTGGTAATCCAATACCCACCGCACACGTCCTGCGCCCGGTGCCGATGTGGACGACCAGTGAATATGAGGATAAATAGTACTGCCTTCTCTGTAATTATGTGGTAATTGCACCGTAAAGTCAACTTCCTGTGTTTTTGTATCTTCAAAAACCCATGTATATACATTCGGTGCTACAAATACGGTCCACAGTGGCACAATACCACCATTGTTTCGTGCAGTAGCCGGGTTCACAATAAAATCATTCCAGGCTGTAGCAGTACCGTGTAATCTAACATTTCCATCATTTGCAATTGTAATCCCGTTTGTAGCGGTCGAAATGCCACATGAGATGGGCTTTACCCACACCGAATCTTGCCAGAAATACAAACCTTTATCAGTGAGCGTACCTGCTCCGGTATTGTAAATCAACAGCCCATTTGTTGGAGAGGCTATCGTTGTTACATCTTTTGTTGAGTTTAAAGCAACGCGTGGTGGTAAAAAGCCTTTTGATGTTGATTTTACATCCAAAACCGAGCTACTTGCCGGAGTTGTATAATTTGCGTCATCGGTTACAATTACTTGTTGTGCCTGCACTGCATTGACCGTCATCAAAACTCCCGAAAAAAATATGCGAATTAAAGTTTTCATAAGCATGTGATTTTTAGACATAAAGTGAATTTTGGAAAGTATTTGTTGTGATAAAAGGTTTTAGCCACAAATATATGAAATAATGTAACTAGCAGAAAATCAATGCAATGTAGTAAATCGTTTTATATAAATAGAATAAATACTACAAATTTGTTGGCAATAATGTGTTAAATCTACAAGATGAATCCTGGAAAACTCCAATAATTAATTTGCATAGCTTAAATAACTGTAAACCAAATTGATATAGAATAATTAAGCTAAGTTTTTGTGTTTAGGTTAGTTTGGAAATGTCATACTTTATCCGAGCTCTGTAATATAAAAGTCAGATGGATTGTTTAAATTGCTTAAAAAGCCAAAAGTTAAGCGTTTTTAAATTAATAAAATATAACATATACATACAAATATTATATGTATAAGTGTTTCAAAAGGCTTACATGCTTTTCTTGAAATGACTAACTGAGCGTTTCGAGTTTTCGAAGCAGTTCACTTCCCGAGAGATTGGTTTTTCGTACTAAGCGGTGAAACAGTACACGCAATGAATTGGAAGTTTTACCCGTGATTAATGCTATTTCTTCGATGTTGAGCTGCAAGCTAAGTAAAGTACAAAGATTTAACTCTGAGTTAGTTAATTCCGGAAATACACCGGAAATTTTTCGTTTTAACGCTTGGTTTGAACCTGCAGAATGTATGTCGTCCGTCGAATCAAAGTTAATAAGGTTTTCAAGTTTTTTAGCCCTTAGTATGGTTTCTAAAAGCTCCCTTCCGGGTTTATTTAAATAGGGTTTGAGTAAAATCATTTCGTGTTTAATTCCGCTCAGTATTTCGGATATAAAATACTGTGACTTTAGCGAAATGGGAGTAAAATGAATAATTATTTTGTTGCCATTTTTCAAATACAAGCCCGCAAATAAATTTATACAAGCAATGCTATTGTCTGATCGCCGGATTAAAACTTTTCGTTCGGTTGGTTTTGATGAATTTACACAGTATTCAATGATATTATTTTCTCGATTTGATTCAATTATAAAATCATTAAAAGAAGGCTTTTTTATATGGCTTTCAAACAAATTATATCCCAAAAATTCAATTGCTAAAGAGTTGGCAAATAGAATTTTAGAATTTAAATCGGAAATAATAGTTGCTACCGGAAGCGAATTTAAGAGTTCAAATGATTCATTTTCAATTTCCAACCCTTGTGATTCAAAAAGTGGATAAGAACTTTCCATAACAAATGTATTTTGTACCAAAAACGGTACTAAAAAATAGAATTTTATTTCGTAGGCAAATATACTTTATCTAATAGCAATATCAATAAATTTCGATATTATTTCGCTCCATTTAAAATTAAAAATGCCATTCGTGTAGTTCGAATGGCATTTTTAACTATAGAATTTATTAGGTTTTTTAAAATCCTCTTATCGCTTCAATGCCCGGCAATACTCTACCTTCAATAGCCTCGAGTAATGCACCTCCACCGGTGGATACATACGATACCTGGTCGGCAATTCCGAATTTATTTACACATGCCACTGAATCGCCACCACCCACAAGCGAAAATGCTCCATTTTTCGTAGCTTCAACAATTGCATTGCCCACTGACCGTGAACCGCTTGTGAAGTTTTCGAACTCAAAAACACCGGTTGGACCATTCCAAAGAATGGTTTTTGATGCTTTAATCACATCGCCAAAGATTTTCTCGGTTTCCGGTCCAATATCAAGTCCTTCCCAACCATCAGGTATTTGACCTACGGGAACAAAAGCAGTTTTTGCATCGTTACTGAACGAATCAGCAATTTTTGCATCAACAGCCAGCACGATATTTACATTGTTCGCTTTTGCTTTTTCCAGTAATTCAAGTGCCAGTTCAAGTTTGTCATCCTCGCAGATAGAAATACCTATTTTGCCACCCAGCGCTTTGGTAAATGTATAAGTCATACCGCCGGCAATAATTAAATTATCAACTTTGGTAAGCAAATTTTCAATAATATCAATTTTTGAAGAAACTTTTGAACCACCCATGATGGCTGTAAACGGACGAGCTGTATCAGTCATAATTTTTTGAACGGCAATAACTTCTTTTTCCATTAAATAACCAAACATTTTGTTTTTTTCGTCAAAATATTTAGCAATCAATGCCGTTGAAGCATGTGCACGGTGAGCAGTACCAAAAGCATCGTTTACATAACAATCAGCATAACCGGCTAATGTGGCTGTAAATTTCTTTTGATTTTCTTTGGTCACTTTTTTTGCTGCTGCTTTTTCGTCATCGTTTGCAAATTCGCCACGTGGTTTGCCTTCTTCTTCTTCGTAGAAACGCAGATTTTCAAGCATCAGTACTTCGCCCGGTTTTAGCGCAGCAGCCAGTTGGACAGCTTCAGCACAATCGGGTGCAAATTGTACAGGCACACCCAATACCTCCGAAACATGAGGAAGAATAGCTTTCAATGAGTATTTACTATCCGGATTTTTTTTAGGACGCCCCATGTGCGAAGCAATTATCAGGCTACCACCATCAGCTAAAATCTTTTTCAAGGTAGGAAGTGCGGCACGAATGCGAGTATCATCGGTAATTTGAGCATTTTCGTCAAGCGGCACATTAAAGTCAACGCGTACAAAAGCCCTTTTTCCTGCAAAATTAAATTGGTCAATAGTTTGCATTTTGTTATTTATTTATGGATTAATATTCTTTATTATTTGACTAAGAAAATAGCATATTTCCGACATTATTGCTACTTTGACTTTCAACTTGTCAGAAATCGACTGCAAAGGTACAAAAAAAGTTATTAATCCAATGACAAACCAACGCTATAAATTGCTTCAATTAAGTATAAAAAAATTAAAGAAATTTTTCTCTAATCAAATATATAGTTGTATCTTTGCAGCTGAAAATAAATTTGAGAAATAAACAATTAAAATACTAAATTATTATGTCAAAAGTAACTGTTGTAGGTGCCGGAAATGTAGGTGCCACATGCGCTAATGTCCTTGTTTTTAATGAAGTGGCCGACGAAATAGTAATGCTCGATGTGAAAGAAGGCATTTCGGAAGGTAAAGCACTTGATATGCTTCAAACCGCATCATTGTTAGGGTTTGATTCTAAATTGGTGGGTTGTACCAATGATTATGCTCAAACCGCCAATTCGGATGTGGTAGTAATTACTTCGGGTATACCACGTAAACCGGGTATGACTCGCGAAGAGCTAATTGGTGTGAATGCCGGAATTGTAAAAAGCGTTTCGGAAAACATTCTTAAGTATTCGCCAAATGCAATCATTGTGGTTGTAAGCAATCCAATGGACACAATGACTTATTTGGCATTGAAAGCTACCGGACTTCCAAAAAACAAAATAATTGGAATGGGCGGAACGCTTGATAGTTCCCGTTTTAAATGTTACTTGAGCAAAGCATTGAATGCTAATCCTACCGAGATTGAAGGTATGGTAATTGGCGGTCATGGCGATACAACCATGATTCCATTAACTCGTTTTGCTTCGTACAAAGGTCGCCCGGTAGCTGATATTCTTGATACAGAAGCACTTGCCAAAGTAGTTGCCGATACCATGGTTGGAGGTGCTACTTTAACCGGACTTCTTGGTACTTCGGCCTGGTATGCTCCGGGAGCTGCTGCTGCTTACTTAGTTGAAGCAATCATTCACGATCAGAAAAAAGTAATTCCTTGTTGCGTATCGCTTGAAGGGGAATATGGACAAAACGATATTTGTATCGGTGTGCCGGTGTTAATTGGCAAAAATGGAGTTGAAGCAATTATTGACTATAAACTTAATGCCGAAGAAAAAGCATTATTTGATAAGAGTGCCGCTGCAGTACGTGCCACAAACGATGTATTGAAAGAAATCAATGTTTTATAATTAGATTAAATAATAAAAATGGTCGCAATGGAATGAATTATTGCGGCCATTTTTTTTGATATACTCAGCTATAAAGCCAATATTTTATTGAAAAAATAAAATTAAATTGCTGTATATCACCAAAGTAAAAAATTTCACTAAATTTTTCAGTTTTTTATGGTCATTTGCTGAAAACATAGTACCTTTGTAATGTTTTCAAAAAAATAAATTATACAAATATTTTTATCATGTTAGAATCACATCAATATCTGCGTAAGTTTTCGATTAAGCCATCCGTTCAACGTTCGGCCGTAATGCATTTTTTGTTGAATAACAGGATTCATCCTACTATTGATGAAATTTATATGGCATTGAACCCCAATATGCCTACACTTTCGAAAACAACAGTGTATAACACACTTGATTTATTTGTGGAAAAAGGAGCCGTAAGAGCTTTGGCAATTGACGAGAAAAATGCCCGTTACGATGTTGATATTTCAGCACATGGACATTTTATGTGTAAAAATTGTTCTAAAGTATACGATATTTTTGATTTGAAACCATCCATGTTTCAGGTACCAACCAGCGAACAATTTAAAATTGATGCTGTAGAAATTTCGTATTTTGGAACCTGCAATACTTGCCAGGGAAATTAATTTAACCCAAGCTTTTTAAAGCAGCATTTTCAGGTTGTTTTTATGTGTTTTCTTGTGTGAGTTTTGACTTTGCAAATTCAAGTACTCCCTGAAGGTGTTGTGCCATAATGCGCGAAGCTGTTTGTCCATCCCGTTTTCGAATAGCTTCCAGCATAAGTTCATGTTCATTGGTAACCACGGGGTTTGGAGCGCATATTCTATCACGCTGATATATTGTCATTATATCCGGTATTACAATCATTAACATTGCTTTCAAAACAGGATTGTGACTTGACTCAGCTATGGTTTTATGAAATGCAAAATCACTCCCAATACGGTTGGGTGTATCAAAATTCTGCAAATAGTTAGCATGTGCTTTTTCTAAGTTTCGCATGTCCTTTTCATTCCAGCGCTCAGCACAAAGGCGAATGGCATTGGTTTCAAGCAAGACCCGGGTTTCAACCAATGAAAAAAAATCATAACTTTGGAGGTTTAAAACATCCGAAATTAATCCATCCAGTGTATTGATGTCCAGCCCATTAATAATTGAACCACTTTGAGGTAATGTTTTGATGATGCCATAAAACTCGAGTTTATGCAAGGCATCACGTACTTGAGTTCTTCCAAATCCAAATTCAAGAGCTAATTTCCGCTCAGCCGGAAGCTTGTCGCCGGGTTTTAAAACGCCCGAATTAATAAGTTCTTTAATTTTTGAAATTACTGTATCAGTGGGATTTTCCAAACTTTGATTGGCTTGGCCATTGAATGTTACTGCCATAATGAAAAATGAAGAAGAATCAATTATTTATTTTGCAAATATACTATGAAAAATTAAGCTGGAAATAATTCAATTCTATAATTTTAATTACAACTACTCTAAACTGGTTTAGAAATCGATGTATAGATTCAATCTTAACATTTTTTTATTTAGCTTTAAGCCCTGTTTTTTCTTTTTTAATAGTGTAGCAACAGTTCGATTAAAATTTATTGAGTACTTTTGACAACCGTTTTTTTAAAAACCTAAAGCTCTGAGTAAAATATTATTTAAAAATGACTATACATCCAAAACTTAAACCGGTGATTTATGCTTTAATTGTGTTTGCAATTTTCATATCACTTTCAATAATTCTAAAACTTTTTACCCACAGGCTTACTGCATCGGATGTGTATTTTGGATTACTTTCCAATAATGACATTCTGATTGGATTATTTATTGCCATTTTTTTGACTTTTACTCATGAGCAAAAAAATAAATTAAGAAAATGAATTTGTTGGTTGACGATTTTACAAGTACTATAAAATGAATGAAGTTATTGAATATATTTTAGGTTTCTTAATTGGCGATTCGGTTTCGGCAAATGTACTATCAAAAATAGGATATACATCTGATAGTAAGAAATTTAAAAAGTATGGTTTGGTCATAATTCCATCATCTTTTTTCACGGACGAAGTTTATGGAACTGTGGAGTCGTTGCCAAAATTACCCCTTCAAATTTGGGAAGAAGCGCCTATTCTTTTTGGCAATTCACAACTCGAAATGCAAGGAAAAACAATTGTATTGCATGCCGATTTGATTGCGAGTACTTACTTTTTAATAAGCCGATACGAAGAAATTATTCAAGTGGATAAACGCGACGAACACGGACGCTTTCCGGGTAAAGAATCCTTGCCTTACCGGGCGGGATTTATAGATTCACCACTCGTAGATGAATATGGCAAATTGCTTCGAATCCAATTAAGAAATGCAGGTTTTGAAATTCCAGAACCAAATCAAAAAATTCAAAAAATATACCTTACTCATGATGTCGACCAATTATCGCATTATCGCAGTTTAAGAGGTTTTATGGGTGGTTTGCTTCGTGGAATAAGCAGACCAAAGGAGGGAAATAAAGCTATAAAAACCTATTTTGGCGGATTAAAGAATGATCCCTGGTTTACACTACCATGGCTGTTTAAACTTGATAATTCACTGCGTCAAACGCTTGGTGCCGAACGTTGTGAACCAGTTGTGTTTATAAAAGTCGGGGGTGGTATACGCAAAGAAGATAAACCCATTATTACACATCATATACAGGATTTTCAGTCGCTTATAACGCTTTGTAAAAAGAAAAATATTACCTTCGGTCTGCACCTTAGTTACGAAGCCGGAATTCAATTGGAACGCATTCCGGAAGAGAAAAGGCAACTTGAAAAGGTATCCAAAAAGAAAACAGTTTACAATCGACATCATTACCTCGATTCACGTGAACCACAGGACATGGAAGCTCTGATAGATGCTGGAATTACAGATGATTTCACAATGGGTTATGCTGACGTTGCAGGTTTTAGGCTTGGTACGTGCCGACCGGTGCGATGGATAAACCCTACAAATCAGAAACTTACGTCCTTGGTGCTGCATCCGCTTACCATGATGGATGGAAGCTTGAGCGATAAACGTTATATGAATTTGAATTCACACGATGCTTATGAGTATTGTA
>CAZEEB010000070.1:0-10051 GCA_964511245.1 uncultured Paludibacter sp. | reverse complement strand
AGCGACAGTTTGACAGAAGAAATGGAAAGACTAAATCAATCATTTGGGATTGGAATAATCGAACTGAATGCAAATCCATATCAAAGCAAAGTCCTTTTTCCTGCTAAATCTCGCGAATTGGACTTTAAAACTATCGACAAACTTTGTAAAATCAACAAAGACTTCGAGAAATTTATCGAACAGACAGAGAAATTAATGACAGCAGAAGAACGCTATTTTAAATCGACAGAAAAAGAACTTGACGAATTTTGCGACAACTATTTCGCAAACGACACCGAAGTTGAACTTTACTGCAAAGACAAACATATTCCGACAGAAAACGAATGACAACCAAATAATTAGCCTCAGCTTCCGCGCGATTGTATTGAGTTGGTAACAAAACTAGTAAATTATAAATTAACTGTAAATAAAAAGAATAATGGCAAAAGAATTTAAGTATCAGGACATTTTTCCGATTGGAAAAGATAAAACTGAATATTATCTCCTCACCAATGACTATGTTTCAGTTTCGGAGTTTAACGGTCAGGAAATACTGACAGTTGAACCAGCAGGACTAACCAAACTCGCCCGAACAGCTATGCGTGACTGTTCGTTCCTGCTTCGTCCGGAGCATCAGCGCCAGGTGGCAGCTATTTTGGCTGACCCGGATGCCAGCGAAAATGATAAATACGTGGCACTAACCATGCTTCGCAATGCTGAGATTGCAGCAAAAGGTATTTTACCTTTCTGTCAGGATACCGGTACAGCTACCGTTTATGCCAAAAAAGGGAACAATGTATGGACTGATGGAACTGACGAAGAAGCTTTGTCGAAAGGAATTTACGAAACTTATACCGAAGAAAACCTGCGTTATTCACAAAATGCTGCGTTGAACATGTACGACGAAGTGAATACCGGCACGAATCTTCCGGCTCAGATTGATCTAGTAGCAAGTCACGGAAACGAATATAAGTTTCTGTTTATCGCTAAAGGTGGTGGATCGGCCAATAAATCATACCTTTTCCAGGAAACAAAAGCGCTGTTGAACCCAACATCGCTTGAAAAATTCCTGACCGAAAAAATGAAAACGCTTGGTACGGCAGCTTGTCCTCCTTACCACATTGCTTTTGTAATTGGCGGGACATCAGCTGATGCTACCATGAAAACAGTGAAACTGGCTTCGACCAAATACTACGACGAATTGCCAACCGAAGGAAATGAACTTGGTCAGGCTTTCCGTGATGTGGAAATGGAGCAGAAAGTTCTGAAACAGGCACAGGCTTCAGGCTTGGGAGCTCAGTTTGGAGGTAAGTATTTTGCACACGACATACGCATTGTTCGTTTGTCGCGACATGGTGCTTCCTGCTTTGTGGGAATGGCCGTTTCGTGCTCTGCCGATCGCAATATCAAAGGGAAAATAAACAAAAATGGAATCTGGGTTGAGAAAATGGAAGACAATCCAGGCGCATTAATTCCTGCAGAATTGCGTAATCAGGGTGAAGGCGATGCCGTAAAAATCGACTTGAATATGCCCATGAAAGATATTTTGGAAATCTTGTCAAAATATCCGGTTTCTACCCGTTTATCGTTAAATGGAACTATCGTGGTGGGTCGCGATATTGCTCATGCCAAACTCAAAGAACTGATTGATGCCGGCAAACCACTTCCACAATATGTGAAAAATCACCCGATTTATTATGCTGGTCCTGCCAAAACTCCAAAAGGAATGCCATCTGGTTCATTTGGTCCAACTACTGCCGGTCGTATGGATTCGTATGTGGATTTATTTCAGCAGAATGGTGGCAGTCTGATTATGATTGCTAAAGGTAATCGGACTCAACAGGTAACCGATGCTTGTGCGAAATACGGTGGATTCTACCTGGGTTCAATTGGAGGTCCGGCAGCTATTTTGGCTGAACAGAACATCAAAAAAGTGGAATGTCTGGAATGGCCTGAACTCGGTATGGAAGCAATCTGGAAAATTGAAGTAGAAAATTTTCCTGCATTTATTCTTGTTGACGATAAAGGTAATGACTTTTTCAAACTCATTAAACCAACCATGGTTTGTTAGGAATACTCCGAACTAAATGAATATCAGCCACTTAATCTTAAATTTCAGATTAAGTGGCTGATATATTTTGGCTATAAAAAAAGCGATTTTAGTGATAATGCAAATTAAACTTCTTAAATTATTTGTAGATACTATTAAGCACATTAGCTAACTGAATTCCACCTCTATATAACATTTCGTCCAAACTTTCGGTAAACCGATATATATAATGATAATTATTGGTATCGGATGTATCATAGGCATAAATCATATTTCGAACTGAATAATTTGATTCTATTGACTGAAGAATACTGCTCTTTTTAAACTCAGATTTACGGGCATCGAACTTATCTTGAAGATAATGGCTATATTCTGAGTATGACATTTTTTGATTTTCAATTAATGCTCCGTCCCAAACTGAATGTAGATTAGTTTTTCGACCAAACCAATTAAATTCTACTTTATTTCCACCCTTATCATCTTTTCTTCCTAAATGCATTGGTTGGTGTAAATCGGCCATAAAATGAGTTAAAAACTTTAATGCTTCAGCATCATTTTTGTCTTTTTTAAGACGGTTTTGTAGTTGATCCAAGGCGAAAAATAAATGTTCACCTTCAGCAGTCGGGTTGTCCAGTAATTTTTTTATAGCATCAGAAGTCATATTATCATCCAAATCCTGATAGTGCCATTGATAACTATATGCATATTTCGAATCACTCCTAATTTCGTCTGCCCAAGTTGCTTGATATACCAATCCTCGTTTGCCTAGCACTTTGTCAATTTGTGCTTTGGCTTTATCGGTCAGATTGTCGTACGCAATATCAGCTACAATGCGATGCCCAACTGCATCGTAAGCCGAAATTGATAAAGAAAAAATTAATAAAAATGCCGTTAGTAATTGTTTCGTTGATTTCATATCTTATTTTTTTTGTATTATTACAAAACTAACAACAAAGTTAGAATATTTATTCAGAAAACAGACAGCTTAAATCCTTTTAACTATTTTTTTATTGAACTATTAAACCTTTTTCGTTCTTTTGTGTCAAAACAAATATAAACACTAAAACCGATTATTAATTTTTAAAAAGCAAATTCTATGAAATCAAAAAAAGTATTGGCTATTTTAGCTGTAACAACAGGTTTGGCATTTTTTGTAACTTCATGTAAAAATGCAGATTCAATAGCAACTGATGCTGCATTAACAACTACTGCTACCGACGAAGCACAAGCATCATCATTGAGCGATGCAGTGGTAAATACCGCTGATTCTTATGTTAATGCATTAGGCGGTAGCGCATTTAATGGTTTAATGGCTACTAAAGGATATGTAGATGCTACCGGCCTAACCATTACCATTAATAAATATGACACCATTACATTTCCAAAAATTATTACTATCGACTTTGGTAGTGCTGGTTTTATTGATGGTCGTGGCGATACAATTAAAGGAAAAATTATTGTTACGTTGGACAAAATGCCTTGGAAAGCAGGGTCAACAAAAACTATAAAATTAGTAGATTTCTATGTTAACAGCAATAATATCAAAGGTATTAAAACTGTAACTTACAATGGATTAAATCTGGCAAAAAACCCAAGTGTTACAGTTGTAGTTTCCGACACCATAGTGCGGATTGATAAATCTACGATTATTCGTAACTCCAATCGTACCCGCGAAAGAATTAGTGATGGTGGCACTCCAAAATGGTATTGGGATGACGAGTTTTCAATTACCGGTTCAGCAAGTGGTGTTAATGCAAAGGGAATTGCATATACTATGCAAATAGATGCAACCAAACCTTTGATTATCTGGAATAATTATCCTTACTTTGTTCAAGGTGCAATAAGTATTTCGAGCGAAACACGCACTGCTCTAATTGATTATGGCGATGGTACTAAAGATAACAAAGCTACTATTACCATAAACGGTGTAACGAAGAATATTTTTCTCAAAAATTAAAATTCAGGAAATTCAGTTTTAAAATAGTCGTATAGCAATTGCTTTACGACTATTTTTTTAGCTTGTCCAAAATCTTTTTAATACCTTTGTGAGCAATTTTGAAAACGTTTAAACATGCTGTCAATTACCGACAATTATCACATTTATCTGAAACTCGAAAAAAACCTTTCGTCCAATACCATAGAGGCTTACGAACGCGATTTTCATAAATTGAAAAGCTATTTGGCAGATGCTCATGTTACGCCCGAGAATGCAACAACTGAAATAATTCGTGATTTTATTATCGAAATTAGTACACTTGGAATTCATCCGCGCTCACAAGCCCGAATTTTATCAAGTATTAAGTCGTTTTATCATTTTCTGATATATAGAAATATATTGGAAAAAGACCCCACAGAACTAATTGAGAGTCCAAAAATTGGTTTGCGACTTCCCGAAGTGCTATCGGTAGATGAAATAAATAAAATTGTTAATGCTATAGATTTGTCAAAAGCTGAAGGACAGCGAAATAAGGCTATTATTGAAGTTTTGTATGGTTCAGGTTTACGCGTTTCGGAGCTTATTAACCTTCAACTTTCAAAATTGTATTTGGAAGAAGGTTATATGTTGGTTGAAGGAAAAGGCAGCAAACAAAGGCTTGTTCCAATATCGACACATGCTCAGAAACAGTTTGAGCTTTGGCAGATTGACCGTAATTTGCTTAAAATAAAGAATGGAAATGAAGATTTTGTTTTTTTAAATCGGCGAGGAACGAAACTTACTCGCGATATGATTTTTAAAATTGTGAAGGAATTGGCTCTTGTGGCTGGTATAAAAAAAAATATTAGTCCACATACATTTCGTCATTCATTTGCCACTCATCTGCTCGAAAACGGTGCCAACCTTCGTGCCATTCAGCAATTGCTGGGTCATGAATCTATCATTACCACTGAACTTTACACACACATCGATGTGCATTTTTTGAGACAAACAATAATCGATTGTCATCCTGGATATAAAAATAAATGATACTCAATAAAAAAATAAATAGCTATATCGTGCTTGCGGCAATTTTATTTCTTTTTACAGCATTAGCTTCAGCTCAGGAAACAGTTGTGGTTGGGCAAGTGCAAAATAAAAATGACAAAACGCCCATTTTTCAGGTAAATATAAGTTTTAAAAACTCCGATAAAACCATACAAAGCAATGAGGAGGGGTACTTTCTTATTCGGTATAATGGACGGGAATCGGTTTTAAATTTTTCATGTGTCGGATACAAAAAACATCAAATTCATATTAAACCGGGACAAAGTGTTGGTGTTCTGATAGAGTTAGAGGAGGAAAACACATTGCTTCAGGAAGCGTTTGTTATTCCGGGAGCTAATCCCGCTCTAGAACTAATGAAAAAAGTGCGGATGATGCGTAAGTTAAATGACATCAGTTTGCATAATGGATTTTCAGCACAAAGCACCGAGCAGAACCTTGTATTGCTTTGTAAAATGAATCAAAAAGCAACAAACAAAAGGATTTTTGAACAATTAAAAATTGGCAACTTATCTAAAACCGATACTTCACTCGTACTACCGCTGTACATGGCAGAAAGTAAGTTTTATATCACTTCAAAAGAACGAATAGAAAGATCGAAAAATATATTTTCGTCGCCCGAAAACGGCATGAAAATTCTTGAAAAATTGCTTGGAAATCTCGAAACTGAGTTGAATTTTTATAATAACTCGGTAAGCATATTCGGCAAAAACCTTATTAGCCCGCTTTCAAATGCAGGTTATGCTTATTACGATTATTTCTTAGCCGATAGCATACACGCAATTTCAGGCAAACAGTACGATATTCATTTTCGAAGTAAAAATACTAAAAACCTGGCTTTCATTGGCAAACTCTGGATTGATTCTGCATCATTGGCTGTAACTAAAATTGAAGCCGAATTGCCTAATCAGGCCAATATTAACTACATTCATAACCTTCGAATTTTGGAGATTTTCGAACAAAACACGGTTAAAAACTGGCAACGAAAATCGGAGGAAATGGCACTTAATATGAATTATGAATTACTGGCTGATAGTTTGCATCCTAAACCGGAAATATTTGTAAAACGCATTGCTACATATCATTATACAGATTCGGTTTCAAAAACAATTGCTAATTTTGCGCAAAGTAACTTTAACACCGAAACACTCGATAGCAAGCTGAAAAGCCTGAATAACACTCCTTTGCTGCGCACTGCCAGATGGATTGCCGATGTAATGTTTACCGGTTATATGGATTTGGGTAAAATTGATTTGGGTAAAGTGGAGCAAATTATACGCATTACCGATCCGGAAGGCTTAAGGCTTACTTTGCCATTTCGCACCAATGAAAAATTGTGGAAAAACATATCATTGGGTGGATATCTGGGGATGGGTACAAAAAATCAGGATCCCAAATATTCGTTCGGAGTTCAGCTTAAACTTCCGGGAAATAAACACCGAATTATGAGCATACAGTATACTTACGATTTTCGTCGTGTAGATTACAACTACAATGATTTTCTGTTTCGTGAAAATCCACTTATTACAGGCGATGAAGATATTTCAAGCTCTGTTTTTGCTATGAAATCTGCCGGCAAAATGGCTGAACGTAGTGAAATATTATATTCACTTTCAAATGATTGGACACCAAATATTGAGAGTACATTGTATTTGCATCACAACCGTTTGTTCTCAAGCACTTCCATGCCAATGCAACTCAATGGCACGAAAATTAATGGTTCGCTATTACAACAATCAGTAACCTTGGCAACCCGATTTTCGTTTGGCGAGCGAAAGTACGATGATCATATGCAGCGAATTTATATTTCGAATAACCAACCGGTTATTTATGGTGTTTTGGAAGCCGGAAATTTTCAATTTTCCAATCAATCAGGCACTTACACTAAAGTTTCAACT
Organism: uncultured Paludibacter sp.; assembly: GCA_964511245.1. Classification (GTDB taxonomy): domain Bacteria; phylum Bacteroidota; class Bacteroidia; order Bacteroidales; family Paludibacteraceae; genus Paludibacter. The sequence goes on along the minus strand of CAZEEB010000070.1, from coordinate 3,144 downwards.
ACGGTCAGACAATTTTTAAAATTCGATATTGGTCAATTCAATTATATATTGGACGCCGGTTTGATTTTTGGCAATGTGCCTTATCAACTTCTTGAAGTGCCACCAGGAAGCGAAACAGGAGGTTATAGCACATTCCAGTTTAACATGATGAACTACATGGAATATGCAGCCGACAAGTACTTGAATTTGCACACAGAGCTAATGTTTAATGGATTGATTTTGAATCAAATACCATTTATCAAAAACCTAAATTTACGTGAAATGTGTTCTGTCAACCTTGCATACGGAAATCTGAATGAGTTGCACCGTTTGCAAATGGACTATCCAACTTACATGAATCCGCTCAATAAACCATATATGGAAGTGGGAGTGGGCTTGACTAATATTCTGGGTATTTTTACCCTTCAATCCGTTTGGCGACTTACCGACTTGAATAATGCTGGGTTGTATGGACAAAAAGTAGCTCCCTGGGGGCTACGTGGATGTCTTAGCTTAAATTTTTAAATTATAATTTTTAATTATTAATTTGATATCCTATCTTTGCAATTCTTTACTAATTAAATAACTAACAGAAGTTTCCCCTTCGGGAAATTTAAGGGACTAAATTATGAATCTACAAATTGCCATTATCGGTGCCGGAAATATGGGTGGTGCTATTGCCCGCGGATTTTCACAAGGAACACTTGTACAGTCTAAAAACATTCGGGTAAGTGATGTATCTCAGTCCAATTTGAATGCAATAACTGCTTTCAATTCAGAAATATTAGCAAGTACATCAAATCGTGAAATTGTGAAAGATGCTGATATAGTGATACTTGCCGTAAAACCGTGGCTGGTTGAAACTGTAATTGAAGAAATTGCAAATAAGCTTGATTTCAAAAAGCAAATCATCATTTCAATTGCTGCTGGAGTTGATTTTTCACAATTGGCAAAAATGCTTACTACCGATGCTACTCTATTTCGGGTAATTCCAAACACCGGAATTGATGTACTACAAAGTGTTTCCAGCATTTCGGCATTCAATGCTACAACAGAACAAGAAGAAATGATTTTAACTCTTTTTGCAGAACTCGGAAAAGTCTTTCTGGTACCCGAAACCCAATTGAATGCTTTTATGTCATTGTCTTCGTGTGGAATCGCCTATGCGTTCCGTTACATTCGTGCAGCCATAGAAGGCGGAGTGGAAATGGGGATTTACCCCAATGTGGCTAAAGAAGTGGTTATTCAGACCTTGCGAGGTGCCATCGACCTACTTGAAGCCAACGGCTCACACCCCGAAGTGGAAATTGACAAAGTTACCACACCGGGTGGAATTACCATTAAAGGTCTTAACGAAATGGAAGCCAACGGCTTTACAAATGCAGTGATTAAAGGATTGAAGGCATCGCATTTAAAATAATAGAATATGTATACAAAAATCATTGTATTTTTTGCATGGTGCTCTGGTTTAATTCATTTTCATAGAACAACTCTTTGAAAGTATGAAATTTAATATTTTAGTTGTTTCTGAATTTACAACAAATTAATTATTGTATAAAGGCATATATCATAAACATACACAAATCAAAGATTATTATTAAGTATTTATAACTATGAAAATAAACAATCTATCAGAAAACAATTCTATATTAAAACATTATCTAAAGGAAATTCGCTCAGTAAAGATTCAGAAAGATTCGATGCGTTTTCGTAGGAATATGGAGCGCATTGGCGAAATTATGGCCTATGAAATCAGCAAAACTCTGCGCTATAAAGCAGAAGAAGTGAAAACGCCGCTTGGCATGGCTCCTACCGAAGTGATTGATGAAAAAATTGTGATTGCCACCATTCTTCGAGCCGGATTGCCCTTTCACAGTGGTTTTCTGAGTTATTTTGATACTGCCGAAAACGCTTTTGTATCGGCTTATCGAAAATATAAAGATGCACTTAAATTTGATATTTTTATTGAATACATTGCATCGCCTGACTTGACAGGTAAAACATTGATTATTACCGACCCCATGTTGGCTACAGGTGGCTCAATGGAATTGGCTTATGGCGCACTTCTTACCAAAGGTAAACCGGCACACATACATATAGCTACCGTTATTTCAAGCCAAGTAGCTATTGATTACATTTCCACACATTTGCCCGATACAAAAACCACCGTTTGGGCGGCTGCCATTGATCCGGAATTAAATGAACATTCGTACATTATTCCCGGATTAGGCGATGCAGGCGATTTGGCTTTTGGAGAGAAATTGTGAACCTAATTTTCAGAGTGATGGATGTGTTAAATTCTTTTTCTCACTCCTATATTGAAATTAATTCCCGGCTGAGTTAATCCTCCGTAGTCGGCATAATTGCTGTTAAGAATATTATTTACATCCAGAAATACATCAAATGTTTTGTCTGCCCAAAGAAAACGAGTATCGAGCAAAGCGTAAGGAGTATAATTCTTTATTATTGCTGTCAAATTGGTTAAACTAGTATTAGCATCATAATTTCCAACCCTGTCAAAATATCCGATTTTCCATGATGCTGTAAGTTTTTTCCAAATAGAATGATCAATTTTCAGAAAAATCTTATCCCTTAAATAATCAAGAACATACAATGATTGGAAAACGCTAGTTTGCTTATCCATTCCCAAGTACGAATATGCCAATGATATTTTTTTGAAAACACTGTTTTTGAAAAAATAGTCAACAGTAATATCCGCACCAAGCGCATTCACATTAGATAAATTCATTGTCTCAAATTTTGTTGAAGTAGCGCTTTGTTTTACCCAGTCAATTACGTTTTCGGCATTTCTATAATAGATATCAGCATTCAAACTCCATTGTGACTGATTAATTTTAGTCCCAATCTCAATGGCTCTCGATTGTTCCGGTTTTAAGTAGATATTACCCTGGCGAGTTGGATTGACAAAAAATAAATCAGTAAAAGTTGGCAATCTTGTAGCTGAATTGGCTGAAACAAAGATTTTTGAATTTTTATTAAAAGCATAACTGATATCAAAACCACCATAGCTAGAAAAACTGAAATCTGCACAGTAACTTGTTGCTATACCAGCCGAAAGAAACCAGTTGCCCAAGTTCAAGCTGTGATCCAATAACCCACTATAAATACTTCTGTTATAGCTTTTCTTAAAGTAAATATTCTTTT
>CAZEEB010000069.1:0-10086 GCA_964511245.1 uncultured Paludibacter sp. | reverse complement strand
CCAATTATATCGGCAAAAAGTCGGCAAAAATACAAAATAAAAACGCTAAATCCTTTTTATTCAGGACTTAGCGTTTTAATTTTGCGGTACGGACGGGACTCGAACCCGCGACCTCCGCCGTGACAGGGCGGCATTCTAACCAACTGAACTACCGAACCAGGTTAAAAACTTGCTGCATTGTTTTCAAATGCGGTGCAAAGATACTGCAAATTTTCAGTTATGCAATATTATTTTGCTAATTTTTTAATACAAAAATTCAAAAACAATGGATAAAAAAATGATTTTGAACTCAGAATATTGATTTCGAACTTTCATTTATAGTATTCAATACATTTTTTCTATTTACTTTTGCAAAGCAAATAGAAAATTCTCAATTAAAAATGCTCAGAAATGAAAATAAAATTAGGCATTCTGCTTGTTTTGATAAATACACTCATACTGGAAGCTCAAAACCCTGTTAATAGCTTTATAAATAATCAATTACTCGAAAACGCAAATGTAAGTTTGCTGGTTGAAGATTTAAATACAGCTGAAATTATTTGTAGCTATCGAGAAAAAAATTTAACTATACCAGCATCTACCTTGAAATTAGTCACAACAGCCACTGCATTAGAAATGTTAGGTTCTGATTATCGGTTTGAAACAAAACTGATGGTGGATGCTGAAATTTCTAAAGATAGTATTCTTAATGGTAATTTATACATTCATGGCGGTGCCGATCCTACTTTAGGTTCCGAGAAACTTGGGGAAAGAGATTTCTTTCCTAATTGGATTCGAGCCATTAAATTAGCAGGAATTAATGCAATTGATGGACGAATTATGGTTGATGAAAGTATATTTGAACAGCAAGTAATAAACCCTAAATGGACATGGGAAGATATGGGAAATTACTATGCTCCCGGTATTCATGGAATTTCATATTTGGATAATACATTTAGGATGTATTTTCGGTCGGGCGATGTGGGTACAACTCCTGAAATTTTAAGAACCGAACCTAAAATTGATGGATTAGGAATTGAAAATCATCTAAAAAGTTCTTCTATTGGTTATGATAATGCTTATTTTTATGGTGCTCCATATTCTTTGGAAAGGAGTATTTATGGCGAAATTCCTGCCAATAGAAATGAGTTTATTGTAAAGGGCGATATCCCAAATCCGGCATTGCTTTTAGCACAACACTTACATTCAAAATTAGTAGAAAATGGTATCAGAATTGCTAATTTTCCAATCGTAACAGTAATCCCGCATAGTAGCACAAGAACAATATATACGCATTATTCACCTCCTTTGAATGCCATAATTACTGAAACTAACATTAAAAGCAATAATCATTTTGCCGAATATATTTTTAAATTTATTAGTGCTCACAATGGAGAAATTGGTACAACAAATCAATCAATATCTACTATTCGTTCTTTTTGGAAATCAAAAGGACTGCCAGTAGATGAATTAATGCAACACGATGGCTCTGGCCTTTCTCCATGCAATGCGGTTTCGGCAAAATTTTATGTCAAATTATTGATGTATATGAAGAATAAAAGCAAATTTGCAGCCGATTTTTATAATAGTCTAGCTATATCGGGTGGACGTGGGACACTTTCTACATTTTTAGTAAACACAGCGCTTGAATCTAAAATCCATGCCAAAAGTGGCACCATTGAAAAGGTTAAATGTTATGCGGGTTATATTGAATTAAATAATAGAACTCTTGTTTTCGCCATATTGGTAAATAATCCTAATGGAACAAGTCATGCTGTGGTAAGTAAAATTGAGCAATTTCTTTTGAATATAAGTAAATTAAATTAATTAAATGGTTCAGTCCTATTATATTGAAGAAACAGCCTCTACAAACACCTTAATGTGGCATTTGCTCCAAAAGGAAAAAATACCCGAAGGATTTATGGTGTATACTGATTTTCAGCAAGCGGGTAAAGGGCAAAAAGGAAATATCTGGGAATCTGAAAAAGGAAAAAATTTATTGTTCAGCATATTCTTATATCCTGGCAATATTCCATTGGATCAGTTTTTTTTAATTTCTCAACTAATAAGTGTAGGAATTAAAAATGCACTAGACAAACTCTCTGATGGAATTACTGTGAAATGGCCAAACGATATATATTGGAACGACAAAAAACTTGCTGGTATATTAATTGAAAATTCATTTCAAGCCAACAAGGTTAAAATGGTTGTTGGTATTGGACTGAATGTGAACCAAATAAAATTTGAGAGCGGTGCACCCAATCCTGTTTCACTAAAACAAATATTAAATTATGATTTAAATAGGTTTGAACTTTTAGAATCTATTTACGATGAAATTATAAAATTGTACTCGGAGTTGAATGCTGACGAAATCCGTTCAAATTACATCCAGATGCTTTATCGAAAAGATGGTTTTCATTCTTTTAGAGCAGAAAATGAAATATTTCTAGCAAAAATAGCGTGTGTTAATACTGATGGAAGATTGGAGCTAATCACAAGTTCCGGTGAGTTAAAGAAATTTTATTTTAAAGAAGTAGAATTTATATAACATAGAAAAACTAATTTAAGCCTACTTCCTATACTACTTTAATTCTTCATAATCAACATATTCGCCCTCCGACTTGTCAAATATTTTTGTTTTAGAACTTGGCTGCTCAAATTCAGTGGATGCTGACTTTTGATTTTGACTTTTTCCAAAACTAAAAATTGATCGAATAAAACCGAATAAGGTTGATACGATTAACAAAACGACAACTAAAACAAAAATGATAATAAAGAACAAGAAACTTAACATAGCTGAAATTTTAGAAAACTAACTTCGCCACTCGTTTAACACTTTGAGTAGCCATCATGCTGTAAAAATGAATGCTTGGAACACCTTGCGCTTTTAAATCGTTGGCTTGCATTGCGCACCACTCCACTCCCACTTCAATAGCATCGGCATCTGATTTGCATTTTCGCAGTTCTGCCGCAAAATCTTCGGGTATGTCCGTATGGAAAATTTTAGGAAGCACTGTCAATTGATTTGCCAGTGTAATGGGCTTAATTCCGGGAATTATTGGAACATTTATTCCAATAGATCTGCACTTCGTTACAAAATCAAAGTATTTTTGATTATCGAAAAACATTTGTGTAACAAGATATTGTGCACCGGCATCAACTTTTTGTTTTGCATAAAATAAGTCGGAATCAAGGTTTGGTGCTTCTTCGTGTTTTTCAGGATAACAAGCCATTCCATACGAAAAGGCAGAAATGGGAGTCTTCATTTTTGATCCATCCAAAAAAAATCCTTCGTTGAAATTATTGACTTGTACTTGTAGTTCCGTTGCATTTTTATGCCCGGTAGGCGAAAAATCACGTTCATGCTTGGCTTTATCACCACGCAATAGCAGTAAATCAGTTATCCCTAAAAATTGTAAATCAATCAGTGCATATTCTGTTTCCTCACGCGTAAATCCACTGCAAATAATATGTGGTACAACTGCAATTTTATATTTATTCTGTATAGCAGCTGCAATTGCCACAGTGCCTGGGCGATGACGCTCGGCAACTTGTTCAAACAGCCCTTGAGCATTTTCTTTGAACACCAATTCACTTCGGTGAGTGGTTATGTTTATGTATTTTGGATCAAACTCACGAAGTGCATCAATCGTTTTATACACTGTTTCAATTCCGTTACCTTTCAGTGGAGGTAATAATTCAAATGAAAAGGCAGTGGATTTAGCAGTAATTATTTTTTCTAATACACTCATTTATAGTTGATAGTTGATATAATTGACAACTTAAAAGCTCAAAATATTTAATAATTTGGGTGCAAAAGTACTATTTTTTTAATACAGTCGCAAAAGTTTATACGCTAAAGCTTTGACTTGTTAATTTCTCTGAAATTTCCCAGAGTTTGCGTGCATGATCCTGATTGTGTGAAGCTGACGATGATTCAACCACAATAGGATACCCTTTCATTTCACGTTTACCATCCGGGCCATAGTATTCGCCGCCTTTGACATTACTATCAACAGCAGCACGAATTTCGGGCAATGCACCCATCGAAGCCGGTTGTATCATGAATTGAAAAAGAGGCCGAAGTACCGACATTAGCCATTTTGGTGCGGCATGATTAAATAAATTGGTATCGGATACTCCCGGATGCGCTGCAACAGCAATTGTATCAATTTTATTTTTCTCAAAGAATCGCTGTAATTCATAATTAAATAACAAGTTTGATAATTTTGATCGTCCGTAAGCTTTAATTGCACTATAATCTTTCGCTCCTTCATAAAGCAAATTTTCAGTATCCATTACACCGTTTTTATGAGCCATACTACTTACATTTACAACACGAGATTTTGGAGTTGATTTAAGCAAATCAAGTAATTGAGCTGTTAATGCAAAATGCCCTAAATGATTGGTTCCCATCTGGTTTTCGAAACCATCTTTTGTTAATCCGTAAGGTACCATCATGATTCCTGCATTATTTAGCAATACATGTAGCTGATTGAATTGCTTTTTAAAATCAGTAGCAAAATCGCGTACCGATTTGAGATCGGCTAAATCGAGTTTCATAACCCGAATATCTGCTTTTGAATTAATTTCAGAGATCTTTTGTTTAGCTTCCTCTCCTTTTGTTATAGAGCGACAAGCCATAATGACTAGTGCATTTTTGTTGGCAAAAGCTTTTACTGCTTCAAAACCTAATCCACTGTTACCACCGGTAACAATTATTATTTTGCCCAATAAATCAGGCATATTGTCTAGAGTCCAATTAGTTGTATTCATAATTTTTTTGTTAATATTTTAAAGTTCTACAAAATAGGCAAACAAGCCTAATAAAATGAGCACTAAACCGGTAATCAATTTTTCATGAAGTTCAAAAAAATCAGATTTTAAGCTGTTCATACCTTTAAGTCCGAAATATACCAAGCTAGTCATAATACTAAGCGTAACAACAAGATATACAGCTGAAACCAGAAGTATTCCAATCCAACCTTGAGTGGCTGCTTGAAAATAATAGGCCTCAATTTCGATACAAGGCGATAAAAACATCCCAACACATAAACTGAGAATAATTCCGGTTTTTGATTTTTTATTTTTAAGTTGGCTTTTTAATTCAAAATGATTATGGTGGTGATGTGAAGATTTTAAGTCGAGGTAAACATATATAATTCCTATTAAAACCAGAATTAAGGGAGCCGCTATACGTGTTATGTAACTATAACTCTCAGTTAGCTTTATACCAACAAATCCAACTATAATGCCTATAATAATAGTGCTTATGGTATGCGAAAAACCGGTAATAAGCGTTGCAAAAACAGTTTCTTTAGTTGTCCATTTTTCGGTTTTTGAAATGGCAATCAGCGGTATCCAGTGATTTGGAAAAAATGGATGAATGAGACCAAGAATTAAACTGCCAATAAAAATTTGCCACATGGTTTTACAAGTATTTGAAATTTAGAATGTATTTTACCGTAAATAATACCGAATAAATTGATGCAATGTAATAACGCTATTGTTTCTTTTTTGTTTTGACTAAAACTTTTACGTTTTAAATAACGCGCAGTTTAGTGTTGGAAAATAATCGATTATTTACTAAATCAGCATTTTCCCAAAGTATTAACTTATGTTGATGATTCAACGTTAAATTATTCGTTTTCCCCAAAGCAATTGCCGGATAAAAAACACAAGCTGCAATTAAATCAAAAATAGAAAAATCAATCAATATTGAAGTCAATCTTGGAAGTTTATCGTTAATTTCACTGATTGAATTTGCTCCAAAGTCTATTATTAATGGCTTATCAGGAGTTTTAATTTCAAGTGGCAAATGCTGAGATAAATCCCAATATGAATAATTCATCAAAGAATTATGAACGTTTTTAGTGCTTGAGTTTAGTTTAATCGAAATAAGTTCAGCCGAAATTATTCCATCAAAAAAAAATGTTTGTGCTGATTCAACATTTCGGTCATTCAAACTATATATTTGTGTAATAAAATTGTCAATATCCCGCTCAATTACTGTGTTTCGAAGGATTTTTTGTGGCGAAAAATATGTAAGCTGACTAGCTACTCGAATCATTATACCGGTTTAAGGATTCTGCTATTTTTGAAAGTTCTGGTTGGTTTCGGTTCTGCCTGAATATCAAAATGGGCTGAACCTTTATAATGTGTTGTGTCAGCAGCTTGTATAATTTTTCGCAAACTATCGGCTTGCATAGGTTTAAATTCCCGAATCAATTTAATACTGTCAATGCTGGTATGAAATACGCCATTAAATGACTTACTAGCAAGCAATTGACCCGAAATAGATTTTATTTTAAGTTTACGATGTGCAAACATAGTAAATGTATAACGCCTCGTAATTCCATCGTTGTAAATTTTCTCAATTTTAGTATCTGTTTTACCATTAAAATAATTGATATTCAGTACAATGTGTCTGTTTTTGCATGAATCCTCGGGTGCTGCATACAGCAACATCTTGAGTAAATAAACATCTCTGTATAATAGATTGTCATTCTTAATTTCAAATTCGAGTTTTGTACGAACTGAGTCTTTCGTAAAAATAAATTTTGGGGCTTTATTCCACAAGTCTTCACGCACTTTCCCAATTTCGTCTAAATCAATAGGATGATAGTAATTATTGGCTACATTTTTTTGTAAATCAGTTAGTTGGCTAATCACATTTTCATACAGATTTTCAAACTTTTGGGGATTTTTTGAGTACCATACCAACGACGAATCGAATTGAGCTTGCGAAATATGGTATTTTGAAAAAATATAATTATAATATGGGGCTTTGAAACTATAATTGCCATAAAGCAAGCCTCGTTCAGTGAGAGTTGCATCGGTTTTATGCATTTCGGTAAGTATATTGGCCATTTCTGTTTGATTTAACACTCCTTTAGGCTGAGTACATGACCCTAATTGAAGCACGAAAGCCACCATAAATACAAACAGAGTTGCAGTATTATTTTTCAGTTGAAACATCATCCGATTTTTTCGTTTCAAGAGTATCGTTCAACTCATTTCGATAAAAAATGAGTATTATGCCAACTGCTATACTAATTGCAGAATCGGCAATATTGAATATTGGGCTAAAAAAAATGGTTTCGCCCGCTGTATTTTTTATTAATGGAAAATAAAGCATATCCACCACTTTGCCATGAAACAGGCTTTGGTAACCGCCTCCATCTGGAAGGAAAGTAGCAATTGTTCCTGTTAAATCGCTTGCGCTAAAAATTACACCATAAAAAACAGAATCGATAATATTGCCTGCAGCGCCAGCCAATACCAACGAAATTGTAAGTATAAAACCTTCACTTACCTGGGCTTTTATTAATTTTCGAATATACAAGGATAAAACAAAAACAGCAACAATTCTAAAAAGAGTGAGGAACAATTTACCTATTATTTCCATACCAAATGCCATTCCATTGTTTTCAATAAAGTATATTTTAAACCAGCTTAAAACATCGACATGTTCGCCTAAACTGAAATTGAGCTTAACGTATATTTTTGTCGCCTGGTCGATAGTTAATACAATTAAAATAAGGAGAATGGATTTTTTAGTTATCGACATGGAAGATAATTTATTATTCATAAACTGGTTTTTCATAAAAACAAATTCGGCAACAGGCAATTGCCCCGTTGCCGAATCACAGATATTTCAATCGTTTATTTTTGATCGTTTTTGGCCTCAATGCTTAAGGTTGCATGAGGAACTGCACGTAATCTTTCTTTCGGAATTAACTTTCCGGTTTCACGACAAATTCCGTACGTTTTATTTTCAATTCGAATCATTGCCGATTGTAAATGCTGAATAAATTTCATCTGGCGTTGTGCCAATCGTCCGGCTTCTTCTTTTGAAAGCGTTGAAGCACCTTCTTCCAATACTTTGAAAGTAGGAGAGGTGTCCATTACATCATTGCCGTCTAAATTGGATATTGCGTTACGCAATTCTTCGTATTCTTTATGGGCTTTTTCGAGTTTTTCTGTTATTAATGAGCGAAACTCCTCCAGTTCAGCATCTGTATATCTTGTTTTTTCAGCCATGGTTGTAAATTATTAATTATAAATGGTTTAAAACTCGAGGTTTTAATCTCTTTTAAATAGTGTGCGAAAATAACTAAATACTTTCAGTTAGCCAATTATTTTGCTAATTAATTTAGTGTGTATTCTATTAAGCTTTTTTGACGGTCACTTTTACATTGTATTCGTCAAATTCCAGTTCGGTAGCATCCTTTAATTCAGCTACTAACAACACAGAGTTGGCTAAAGTTTGCGAAGCTATATAATTTGCATATTCTTCTACCGCAGCATTAATCTCGTCGCGACTTTCAATTTCCACCAAAATCTTATCAACGATTTCGTAACCGTTTGATTTACGGATATTTTGAATGCGGTTTACCAGCTCGCGGGCAATACCTTCGCGTACCAATGCGTCGGTTACAGTGATGTCGAGTGCCACGGTGAGTTTTCCTTCGTTGGCAACCAACCAGCCCGGCATATCTTCGGTAATGATTTCTACGTCTTCGGGAGTCAACTCCACATCGCCGGTATGCAATGCAAGGGTGTATTTTCCGTTGCGTTCAATCTCACTTATCTCCTGATTTCCAAATGAATTCATGGCATTGGCAATTTCTTTCATCTGTTTGCCGTATTTTTTACCCAGCGTTTTGAAGTTTGGCTTGATTTTCTTTACCAGATTTTCCATGTCGTTGTCGGCTGGAATTACTTCAATTTCCTTTACGTTTACCTCTACCTTTACCAAATCGGCAATGTAGCTCAGTTGTTTGAAAGTAGTCTCATCAGGAGCAGGAATAACTGCTTTAGTCAATGGTTGACGCACTTTCTTGTCGGCTTTACGGCGCAAAGCCAATATCATCGATGAGCTTTGCTGTGCCAACTGCATGCAAGCTTCGAGGTTACTATCAATCAATGCTTCGTCGTAGGTTGGGAAGTTAGCCAGGTGAACTGATTCACTGTTGTCTTTTCCGGTAACGGCATTCAAATCGAGGAACAAACGGTCGGCAAAGAATGGCGCAATTGGTGCCATGAGTTTAGTGACGGTTTCCAAACAAGTATAAAGTGTTTGGTAAGCCGAGATTTTATCTTCGTTGTACTCGCCACCCCAGTAACGCTTGCGGTTGAGACGTACATACCAGTTGCTGAGGTTTTCACCCACAAAATCGGATATTGCACGTCCTGCGCGGGTTGGTTCATAAGTTTCGTAATATTCTTTTACGTCTTTTACCAGCGTGTTGAGCAATGAAATAATCCAGCGGTCGATTTCCGGACGGTTCTCCATGGGTATTTCGGCTTCTGTGTAGGTGAATTTATCCACATTGGCATACAGCGAGAAGAACGAATACGTATTATAAAGCGTTCCGAAGAATTTACGGCGTACTTCGTCGATACCTTCCGAATCGAATTTCAGATTATCCCAGGGCGACGCATTGGTCATCATGTACCAACGAAGCGGATCGGAACCAAATTTCTCGATAGTAGAGAATGGATCGACACCATTGCCCAGACGTTTCGACATTTTGTTGCCGTTTTTGTCCAAAACAAGTCCGTTGGAAATTACGCTTTTAAACGCAACCGAACCACGAACCATCGTACTGATAGCGTGAAGCGTAAAAAACCAACCACGGGTTTGGTCAACGCCTTCTGAAATGAAATCAGCAGGAAAATTCGTAGCGTTATCAATCAACTCTTTGTTTTCGAACGGATAATGCAACTGCGCATACGGCATAGCACCCGAATCGAACCAAACGTCAATCAGGTCGAGCTCGCGCTTCATGGGTTTGCCCGAAGCCGACACCAGCACGATGCCATCCACGTACGGACGGTGCAAGTCTATGTTTTTTACGGCGTAATTCTCGGCAGTATATTCTCCTACTTTAAAGTTTTTGTATGGATTTTCGGTCATACATCCGGCAGCTATTGATTTCTCGATTTCAGCTATCAGTTCTTCTACCGAACCAATGCAGATTTCTTCAGTTCCATCTTCGCTACGCCAGATAGGAAGCGGCGTTCCCCAGTAACGACTGCGACTCAGGTTCCAGTCCTGCAGGTTTTCCAACCATTTACCAAAACGCCCTGTTCCGGTAGATT
>CAZEEB010000068.1:0-10113 GCA_964511245.1 uncultured Paludibacter sp. | reverse complement strand
GAACGCACTTGGCTGGTTTCCGTCGTGGATTGACTCGTACGTTGAAAAAATATGCTGAAGACAGCAAAATGCTTGAAAAACTGAAAATTGAAATTAGTGGTGATGACTTTCGCGAAGGGTTGACAGCAGTTATTTCAATTAAAGTTCAAGAGCCACAATTTGAAGGGCAGACTAAAACCAAATTGGGAAACAATGAAGTAATGGGTTCGGTAGATATAGCTATTGGCGAGGCACTTGGAAATTATCTTGAAGAAAATCCAAAAGCTGCTCGAATAATTGTAGAAAAGGTAATTTTGGCTGCTACTGCTCGTCATGCTGCACGTAAAGCCCGTGAAATGGTACAACGAAAATCACCGCTTTCAGGTGGTGGTCTACCGGGTAAACTTGCCGATTGTGCCGATAAAGACCCAGAAAAATGTGAATTATTCCTTGTCGAAGGTGATTCGGCTGGTGGAACGGCTAAACAAGGACGAAGCCGTCAATTTCAGGCTATTTTACCTTTGCGTGGTAAAATCTTGAATGTTGAAAAGGCCATGCCGCACAAAGTTCTCGAAAGTGAAGAAATCCGGAATATCTATACTGCTTTAGGTGTTACAATTGGTACTGAAGATGATAGCAAAGCACTAAACATCAAAAAATTACGTTATCATAAAATAATTATAATGACTGATGCCGATGTGGATGGTAGCCATATTGCAACCTTGATTATGACTTTCTTTTTCCGTCACATGAAGGAACTTATAGAAAATGGTTATCTATATATTGCCACACCACCACTTTATCTATGTAAGAAAGGCAAGGTAGAAGAATATTGCTGGACAGATTTACAGCGTCAGGCATTTATTGAAAAATATGGTGGTGGAGTAGAAGGAGCAGTTCATACTCAACGCTATAAAGGTTTGGGTGAAATGAACGAAATCCAATTGTGGGATACAACTATGAATCCTGAAAATCGTACCTTACGTCAGGTAACTATTGAAAATGCTGCAACTGCCGATCATGTATTTTCGATGTTGATGGGCGATGATGTAGCACCTCGCCGTCAGTTTATAGAGCAAAATGCTACTTATGCAAAGATAGATGCTTAATACATTTTACAGTTGATAGTTTTTAAATTATCAACTGTTATCTTTAAATAAATTTAATGAATATTGCTGTTTTCTGTTCATCAAGCAGTCACATTGCTTCTAAGTATAAGCAAGTTGGATTTAAATTAGGCGAAATGATAGTTCAGGCAGGTCATTCCTTGGTGTATGGCGGTGCTACCGGAGGCTTGATGGATTCAGTATCTGAGGGTGCTGCAAGTAAAAATGGTCATATAATTGGAGTAATACCACAAGCGGTAATCCGCATGAATCGTCAAAGTTCATTGCCTGTTCAACTCATCAGCGTTAAAACTATGAGTGAGCGAAAGGCTGTAATGAAAGAACTTGCAGATATTTTTGTTGTGCTACCCGGAAGTTATGGTACACTTGACGAAATGATGGATATTATCGCCTCAGGTATTGTTGGCGAACATCGTAAACCTTTGATATTGATAAATCAGGATGGGTTTTACAATCACCTTATTGCTCAAGTGGAACAAATGAGTGCCGAACTTTTTATTCCGTTAGTGCAAAATTATAAACCCATTATAGTTCAGGATATTAAAGAATGTATGAAGCAAGTTAATCAATTCAAAAATTCATGAAATGATATAACTCTTGAATTTTAAATTTTAAAATTGTCAATAAACATGAATCTTTTTTGGAAAAATCTTTTTGGAGTATTAGCTCCAACAACTAAGCTCGAAAAGAACGAAGCTGATTTAGAAAAAGCGATGCATAGATATGCCGAAGTAGAAAAATCAGTTGAACTAGTCGAATATAAAAAACTATTTCATCAAGTAAAATCAGCTGAATTTCAAGAAAATAAAAAAACTTTGCTAAATCGGAAATACAAAGATACCGAAGAGTTTAAACTCTCTAAAAGTTATAATAAACTTCATCATTCTCTTGCAGTTCAGCTTTATTATAAAGTGCTTGACTCTGAATTATTGCTTGAATATCAAAATTTCAAAGAAACACCTGAGTATGAATTACTTGGCGACAAAAAGAAAGTGAAAGCATCAGAGTTGCTTCAAAAACTGAAATCATTCGAAAAATCAAAAGAATATAAAACGTATGCGCGATTTCATAATTCATTTATAATCAAGGAGTATGAGGAACTGAAATTAAAAATTGTTTCTCCGGAGTTTAAAAAGAGTAATGAATTTTGGGCCAATGAAAAACGATGGCAAACTACCCCTGAATATATACTTCAGCAACGATTCTATGAATTGGAAAAAAATCCTGATATAATTTTTTATATAAATGAAAAACCCGAAAGATTTGCCAAATATAAATCGATGAAACTAACATTTCAGGATGAATTTGATTGGAATACCTTAGATAAGTCGCATTGGAACTTCGGATTTCACTATAAAAGTGGAAAACTCATTGAAGATCATTCATTTGCAAATGAAAAACAAGCTAATAATTTCGGAAAAAATGTTTCTGTAGTAAATGGAATTCTTAAATTGGAAACGAAACACGAAAAAGTTACAGCCCGCGCTTGGCATTCTGAAAAGGGTTTTATTCAAAAAGAGTTTCATTACACTTCGGATGTACTTCAAACAGCAGAGAAATTTAAACAAAAACATGGTGTTTTCAGAGCAAAAATTCGTTGTCATGGCTCTGTAAATCATGCTTTTTGGCTTGGAGCTGACGATAAACTTCCTCATGTAAAGATATTTCATTTTGATGGAAAAAAAATAAATATCGGTAATGCAAATAAAAATATTTTTGATGGCATTAAAATTTCAGGTATAAATCTTGCTAAATACTATATTTATACATTAATCTGGACTGAAAAAGAATTGATTTGGAAAATAAATAATCTTGAAGTTTACCGCACTGCCAGCAATATTCCTTCCCAAGAAATGTACCTGGCTTTTAATTCATTTATTACCGAAAAACAACACGGAACTACCGGCCAGATTGAGGTAGACTGGGTAAGGATATATGCAAATTAATCTATTTAATGCGATTAATAATCAATTAGCACGTTCCAAATTTAGTATCAAATTGAATTAGTTATGCGAAAAATTGCTGCTATTACAATGGCTCGTAACGATGAGTTTTTTCTTAATCGCTGGATTAAGTATTACGGTATTGAATTAGGAGAAGAAAATTTATTTATAATTCTGGATGGAGTTGATCAAAAAATTCCAACGGATGTAGGTAAAGTGAATATAACTGTTGTTGAGCATGTTCAACTCAATAGAATAAAAGGAGATAAATCTCGTATTACCCGGATTTCTAGCTTTGCTGAAGTGTTATTTCAGAAATACGATTTAGTTATAGGAACAGATGTAGATGAGTTTTTAGTTGTTGACCCATATTGCAAAAAATCCTTGAAGGTATATCTTGATCAGGTTAATTGTTCTACTTCAATTTCAGCTCTTGGAATTGACGTAGGTCAGAAATTAGGAATAGAAGATAAAATTGACGAAAACAAACCATTTCTTGCTCAAAGAAAATATGCCTTAATATCAACAAGATATACAAAACCAATAATTATCTCAAAACCAGTATCTTGGGGTTCTGGCTTCCATAGAGTAAAAGGTCATAATTTCAAGATAGATAAAAATTTATATTTATTTCATTTCGGAAGTGTTGATTTGGAATTAATGCAACAGAAAATAAATGATATAAAATTAATAAATGCTGGTTGGAAAGGTCATCTTAGTAAACGAGCCAATACTATTAGCTTAGTTTCACATAAATCGGCTTACAATGCAGATAAACTTTTTTCATTTATCAGATTAATTCAATCAATATGCAGACCAATTTATGCTTGGAATAAGCCAACAATGCTTGGTTGGAAGCCTATCATAAGAATTCCTGAACGCTTCGAAAATGTTTTATAATACAGATTTATGTTATCAAAAACACCAATAGATATTGTAATAACATGGGTTGATGGTAATGAACCATTGCATAAAAAGAAGATACAAACCTATTTAAATGAGTCTATTTCAAAATACGAGGATATTGCTGCTCCAACCAGATTTAGGTCGGAAGGAGAAATATATTTTTGCGTTGCTTCTATACTAAGATTTGCAACTTTTGTAAGAAAAATATTTATTATTTCTGATCAGCAAAATCCATGCATGGAGGATTTTATTCATACCAATTTTCCTGACACTAAAATTAAATGTGAAATTATTGATCATACTACAATTTTTAGTGGATACGAGCAATATCTGCCGGTATTTAATAGCCTATCGATTGAAACTTGTCTGTTTAGAATTCCCGATTTAAGTGAGAATTTTGTTTATTTCAATGACGATGTAATTTTGCTAAGACCGATACGTGAGACCGATTGGTTTATTGATGATAAGGCTGTAGCATTTGGCAGTTCGAGATTAATTTTTGTAGATAAGTTTATATCGTTTTTAAAACCAACTAAAAACGGGCATAAACCTTTTGGATATAAAGATTCAATTATAAATGCGACTAATCATTTGAGTGTTAAATATACGTATTTTCAAATCACACATACACCACAACCACTCAAAAGAAGCATTTTAGAACAATTTTATCTCAAAAATCCATCTGTTTTTATTTCAAATATTTCTCATAAATTTCGTAATTACACTCAATTTAATCCTCAAGCATTATTTTATATGTTGGCTTTAAAAGCTGAGAAATGCATTGTAAATTCAGAAAATAAGTTGCTGCTAATTAAACCAATAGATAGAAAAAATTCATATGTAAAAAATAAAATTGAGTATTTTGAAAAAAAATCAAAAATTTGTTTCTGCTGTATTGAATCAATTGATTTAGCAGAAAAAGATATTCAGATTCAACTATTTGATTGGCTAAAAAAAATATTAGATATTAAAATAAAATGAAAATATTTTTCGTAATCAAATCGTTACATACTGCTGGTGGTACTGAGCGAGCTACAGTTGTAATTGCAAATGAACTAGCTGCAAGACAGCACGAAATAGCGATAGTTTGTTTAGCTAACGAAGGAAAATCATTTTTTGAAACACACCAAGCTATCAAATTTCATTACTTGCATCCCGAGCCAGATACAAGGTTTTCGCTTATCCGTGATATTTCGCGGCGGAGAAAATTGAAGCGATTATACAACACTGAAAGACCAGATATTATAATCATTGTAGGATCTGGACGCTCCATACTTAATTTGCCAGCTGCCAAGGGATATACAAACATTACCTGGGAGCATTTTAATGCTAATGTAAATTGGCATTTGATGCATCCGATATCTAGAAAATTAGCAGTAATGTTTTCCGATAAGGTTGTAACTTTAACCAATCAGGATGTTGAGAATTACAAAAGGAAATTTGGAGCCAAAAATGCCGTATGCATTCCAAACCCGATAACAATAGATAGTTCAACTAAATCGCCTTTAACTGAAAAAAGAGTATTAGCAGTAGGGAGACTGGTAAATCAGAAAGGATTTGATTTGCTTATTGATGCTTGGAGTAAGGTTAAAAATAGAGAAAATGGTTGGAAGTTACGTATAATAGGGTCGGGCGGAATGCTACCATTACTTTCAACTAAAATTGAAGATTTAAACCTAACTGATTCAATAGAACTAATTCCAACCACTAACAATATTATTACTCATTATGAAGCATCTTCACTCTATGTGATGTCTTCACGTTATGAAGGATTGCCATTGGTTTTAATTGAAGCAATGGCTATGGGACTTCCAATAGTAAGTTTTGATTGCGAAACCGGACCACGCGACATTATTGAAAATAATGTAACCGGAAAGTTAGTTCCACATTTGGATATTGATAGATTAGCCAGTGAACTTGATAACTTAATGAGCGATAACGAAAAACGAAAATTGTTTTCCGAAAATTCTATAAAACGTGCTGAAAGCTTCAAAATTAAAGTTATTGCGGATAAATGGGACAATTTATTTAGCGAATTAAAACCACCAAAACAATGAAAGTCAGTGTTTTAATGCCAACTTATAACCATGAACTTTTTATTGCTGAGGCCATTGAAAGTTTTCTGAATCAAATATGTAGCTTTGAAATAGAATTACTGATAGGCGATGATGCTTCAACAGATGGTACGTTAAAAATAGCACAAAAATATGTCAATAAATTTCCGGAAAAAATAAAATTGATTGATCATAAAATAAATAATGGATTGCTACGTAATTATAAATCAATAATTAATATATCTCAAGGCGAGTATTTTGCCATTTTAGAAAGCGATGATTATTGGATTGATAATTACAAATTACAAAAACAGATTGATTTTTTAGACCAAAATCCAACTTACGGACTCTCATTTACAAATTGGAAACGGTTGAGAAATGCTGAATTAACAGATAGAGTTGATGAAACTGCGATGTTGAGCAAATACTCCGATTCACTATACGAACGATTTTTATTAAGAAATATAATCAAATCGCCTACGGCTTGTTTTCGACGGAGCATGTTTGAAAAGTACTGTAATATAGATGATTATATTCAATTTGAATTTAAAACACTTGATTTTCCGGTATGGCTTTCGTTAATTCGAAATACTGATTTACATTATTTAAATTCAGCAACAGCCGTGTACCGATCTCAATCTACTTCTATCAGCAATAGTTCTGATGTGAAAAATCGTTTAGCTTTCGAAGAAAATATTATTAAAATAAGAAAATATATTATTTCTCTATATGGAAGCGGAAATTTGACTGATATTCAAATTGCAAACAGAGAAACTTTTGTGAAGGCACGTCATGCTTTCAGACTTAAAAAACCTCTTAATGCAGTTTCAATTTTTATAAATGGAATTACGGCAAATTTACTAAAATTTATTTTTAAAAATTTTAGTAATAATCGCCATAAATTCAAGTGAAAATAGAATCTTGTTTGTTAATAACTTGGTTTTAAGTAATAAGATTTCACTTGTGATATTTTAATTTAATTTCTCGATGTTATGTATTATCTGGTCTACATATTTTTGTCAATAATTGCGCTTATTCCATTAGGTTTATTGTATTTATTATCAGATCTTTACTATTTAATTGTTTACTATATAATTGGTTACAGAAAAAAAATAGTAAGAATGAATCTTTTACACTCATTTCCTGAAATGAGTGTAAAAGAGAGACAGCAAATTGAGCGTAAATTCTACCATTTTTTTTGTGATCTTTTTGTTGAAACTGTAAAAGAAATATGGTTCAACGAAAATCAAATAAAACAAAGAATGAGTTATGAAAATTTAGACGCAATACTAGCCCAACATTCAAAAGGAAAGAGTGTAATGATAATGACTGCTCATTATGGAAATTGGGAGTGGACATTAGGTTATCCATTATTTCTGACAAGGAATTTTATGTCCAATCCAATTTATCAACGACAAACTAACCTTAAATTTAATAATTTGATAAATAAAATGCGTTCAAAATTTGGTGCTAATTTGATTGAACGAAATGACCTTTTAAGAACAATGTATCAACTTAAAAAAGCTGAAAAACCTGGAAGTTTTTGGATGATTTCAGATCAATCGCCCGTTGGCTCAGGGGTTCACACTTGGATGAATTTTTTAAATCAGGATACCGCTGTAATCACTGGTACTGAGCAATTAGCTAAAAAGTTTGATTATCCGGTTTTTTACGCCGAAATATCTCGAATAAAAAGAGGGTATTATCATTGTGAATTTGTAGCAGTTTCACTGAATCCTACTGAAACCTTAGGTTCTGAGATTACGACTAAATATATGCAATTACTCGAAAAATCAATTAAAAAGAATCCTGAATACTGGCTTTGGTCACATAATCGTTGGAAATATAAACGGAATTAGATTTTATTAATTTAAACTACCTGAAATAAAACCGAAACTTGAGATTTAAAAAAATATACATTGAAATAACAAATATCTGCAATTTTAATTGCAGTTTTTGTTATAAATCGGCTCGTAGTAATCGATTTATGTCAACAAATGAGTTTCAGATTGTTGTTGATAAGATTAGTAATTTTACGGATTACATTTACCTTCATGTTTTGGGTGAACCACTCTCACATCCTCATATTAATGAAATACTTACTATAGCTGAAAACGCCGGATTAAATATAAATATTACAACAAATGGAGGCTTAATTTCGACTAAAAAAAATATTTTATTACAACATTCCATTCGTCAGCTTAATATTTCACTTCACGATGCAGAGGAGAATATATTGGAAGATAAGTGGTTGAATTATTTGGATGAAGCCATTGATTTTGCAAATATTGCAGCTCCACAAACTTATATCAGTTTCCGATTATGGAATAATTCAAATGCTTCGAGCGTGAAATTTAATTCAATCGTATTGTCTCATCTCGCAAAAAGATATAATTTTAACGATGAATATATTTTAGAAAGTGGCTCAGGAAATGGTTTCAAGTTGGCTGATCATATTTTTTTACAACAATCGCCACGTTTTGAATGGCCAAACGAGTTGCGTAAAGGTATTCACAAAACTAAAATATGCTATGCTCTGCGCGACCATATTGCTGTTTTAGCAAATGGAGACATCGTACCTTGCTGTATGGATGCTGATGCAACAATGAAATTGGGTAATATTTTTAGTGATAATTTGTCTGAAATTTTGAAGACTGAAAAGGCTGAAAAAATTAAAATTGGATTTCAAAATCACAAAATTATAGAACCAATTTGTTCATCATGTGGGTTTAAAGTTGATTGAATCTTTCATTATTTGATCTTTCGGAAACAAATTTACTGGTTAAATTAATCGTTTATAATGTGTTGAGAATAAATTTTTATCAATAATTATTATTTACTTTGCTGACCTTTCAACAAAAATCTTTTTTATTAAAATTAAAAACTCCTAATTTAATGGAATCAAACCATAAAACTCCGACTGTTTTAATAATAGATGATGATTCATTTAATCGTTTAATATTAACAGAAATTCTTAGAAGAAATAATTGTGAGGGTATTCAAGCCGAAGATGGATATATGGCTTTGAATTTATTAGAAAAAGTGAAGCCGGATATTATTTTACTTGATATTATGATGCCTGGTATGGATGGTTACGAGGTTTGTAAACGAATAAAAGAAAATCAAAACCATACTGACATACCGATAATATTTATAAGTTCATTGAGTGACACAAAAGATATTGTGAAAGCTTTGAAATACGGTGCTGTTGATTATATAGCTAAACCATTTCAAGCCGAGGAGGTTACAGCGAGAGTTAATACACACTTAAAATTATATCAACAAAGCAAAGAATTGATAGAGCTAAATTCAAATTTGAATAAATCTAAAGAACAAATTAATAATTTTGCAACTCACCTATTAATTGTCAGAGAAGAAGAAAGAGCTTTTTTATCCACCGAAATTCATGATAAAATAGGTCAAATTTTGGTTGCTCTAAAAATTGACATGGGGATTTGGAAGAAAAAAACGTTGTTTTTAAGTGAAAACTCCGAATCATTGGAATTACTAAAAAGCTTTAATGAATTGGTGGGGATTGTTGATGATACAATTAATACTGTTCGGAAAATTATGTCTGATCTTAAATCAGATAATCTTGAATTGCTTGGCTTTATTGAAACTGCTAAATTGTATGGTCTTGAATTTGAATTAATTAATAAGATAAATTGTGAGGTTATAAGCAGTGAATCAAATTTAATTTTTAACGAACAGCAAAAAGTAGCTTTGTTTAGAATTTTACAAGAAGCTTTATCAAATGTTGCTAAACATTCAAAAGCAAACTCTGTCAAAGTTTCTTTATCAAAATCAAATGGATTTTTTAGTATGGAAATTGAAGATGATGGTATTGGGTATGATAAAAATCAAACACCAACTTCTAATTCATTTGGAGTGTTAGATATGGAGGAAAGAGTTAAAATTATTGAAGGAAAACTTACAATTATTACAAGGTCCGGAATTGGAACTCGTGTTAAAGTTCAAATGCCGTATTTTGATTCAAATAAATAATTCCTTTAATGTTTATATGAAAAATTTGTTTTCTGCAATCATAATAAAACTTTAGTAAAAAAATAGCTTTAAAATTTTGCAACTTACAGAAAGATTACT
>CAZEEB010000067.1:0-10171 GCA_964511245.1 uncultured Paludibacter sp. | reverse complement strand
AATTGGACAGTTGTGAGGCCAGGAAGGCTATTAGACAAGGAATTGACAGAGAAATACCGTATTGAAAACAAATTATTTAAAGGAATTAATATAGGCGGAATTAATAGAGCTGACGTAGCAGACTTTTTAATAAAACAAGCAGAAAAACAAACTGAATTAAAAAAGTACATTGCTATATCTGAAAAATAAATTGAATAAAAGCCGAACCGCTAACAGCTCATACACTTAGCGCAGGTGGGGTTTACGTTTCGGGGTGAAAATCAATTAATTAATTTCGTATAACTGCACACAAAAAAAATCTACTAAGTCCGACCCTAAGCATAACTGATACAGTGTGAGGGCAAACTTTCATTTGTTCAATATATTTTGTTGTATCTAACTACTAAAGTTGTATCTTTGCAACATGGCATTGGTATATATTGGATTGGGCACAAACTTAGGAAACAAAGAACAAAATCTGAAAAATGCAATTCAGGAATTAACAAACGAAGTTGGAAATGTCACTTGTCAATCGGGCTTTTATTTGTCCAAACCCTGGGGATTTCAATCGGATAACCAGTTTCTAAATGCAGTTATTAGTTTGGATACAAATTTTTCAGCTTTTGATTTATTAGCCAAAACACAACAAATAGAAAATGAAATAGGCCGGACTGCCAAAACGACAGACGTATATGCTGATCGAGTGATTGACATTGATATCCTTTTCTATGATAACGAAATCATTGATACTCCAAAATTAAAAATCCCGCATCCGTTTATTCTGGAGCGGGATTTTGTATATGTTCCGTTGCTTGAAATAGCTCCGGATTTGAAGCATCCGACTAGCGGAAAAAAAATCAGAGAAATGATTGGACTTTGATTAAAGCTCACTATCAACTGCCTTTTCGTAGTCTTGAAGTACTCTGAGAGCTTTTTCGTAGTCATTCTCAAAAACAAGAATTCTCAATCCTTCATTCAGTTCTCCAAACATAGGCATCAGGTCCACCGAATCTTCGTTATTAATGCTCGAATCAATATCATTTTCTTTCAATAATTCCTGATCAAACATGGCTTCAACCACGGTTTCATAATTCTTTAGAGTGATAAGTTTGTCTTCCATAACATTAAATTTTAAAGGATTTACTTTCTACAAATGTACAGTATTTTTTATTAAAAAAACAACTTAATCACTATTTATGTTTAGAAAAATGAGCTGAGTTTTTATTTTTGATTAATGGGTTGTTTTAACGCCCGAACAAATAATTTTTAGTAATTTTGTAGCGCTTGCCAACTAAGTTTTAAATAATGGATTTCGATCAACTTCCCGACCATATTGTTTACAGTAAAAATGTCATTGAATTCGTGACAGTGGCTGCTGAAACATGCTTGTTTTTAGAACATTCCACTGACTTTTCAAAAACTGATTTTATTCGCAAATCGCTGAAGTTGTTTCCGCTTTTATATCTGAAAACAACATTAGTTGATGCTCCCGAGCCTGTTTTCGACGATATACCGGAGACTTTTGTAACGGAAGAAGATTATCTGTTTGTGAAAGAACAACTGGAACATATTATGGGTGCCGACGATTCGTATCTGGAGGTTTTCCATCCCGACATGGCTATCAGCGATACTCCTATTGCTGCTTTTATTTCGGAAAATTTGGCTGACATTTATCAGGAACTAAAAAATTTTGCAGCCAACTATCAATTGGCCGAAACCGATATAATGAACGATGCGTTGGCAACTTGCCTTGAAGCTTTTGCCGAACATTGGGGTCAAAAACTTCTAAATGCCATGCGGGCTTTACACAGTATTCGGTTCAGTGATAATTTTGACAGCGAAACTGAGCATAATCAAAATTCGGCAGTCAAAATAAATCGAAATTCGTTCTTAAATTTTCTACAGGATGATGAATCAGACTTAGATAAATTACTAAAATAAAAGATGTTACAGGCAAAAATAACGAAAGAAGAGGTGAATAAATTACCGGTAATTTTGTTTGATGGCAAAATTACACTAATTGATGACCAAACGAAAATATTTGCAGCATTTGAAGAGCTTTCGAAAGCAAGCATTGTAGGTATTGATACCGAAACAAAGCCATCTTTTACGCGCGGCACGTATTATAAAGTTTCGCTTGTTCAAATTTCTACTCTTGAGCATTGTTTTCTTTTCCGGCTAAATAATATTGGCTTTCCCAAAGAATTGGCAGAATTGCTTTCTAATGACAAAATTGCTAAAATTGGCTTGTCATTGCGCGATGATTTGAACGGTTTAAATAGATTATATAAATTTAAACCTGCCAATTGCATTGATATTCAAAACATTGTAAAGGAATATGGCATTTTAGAACTTGGACTTCAAAAAATTTATGCCATCCTATTTGGAAAAAAAATATCAAAATCGCAACGACTTACCAACTGGGAAAGCTATGAGCTAACTGAACAACAACAGCGCTATGCCGCAACCGATGCTTGGGCAAGTCTTCATATTTATCTACAACTTTTAAAAGAAACTAAACTTACCCGCAAACAATTGGAAAAACTTCTTAGCGATAATGCATTCCAACAAAAAGAATTGCAAGATCAAAAACAATTGGCTAAGCAACAAGAATCTACATCAAACGAATTATCTAGCACTTAAATACACACGCATCTAAATAATGACAACTATCCATCTCAAACAAAAAAAAGAAGAGAGTCTCAAACGCTATCATCCGTGGGTATTTTCCGGTGCTATTCAGCGAATGGATGGAAAAGTAACTGAAGGAGACCTGGTTAAAGTAGTGGATTCTGATGGCAATTTTCTGGCACTGGGTCATTGGCAGATTGGCAGTATTGCAGTACGGGTTGTCTCGTTTGAAGAAACTGAAATTGATAATGCATTTTGGAGTCAAAAAATTAAACGTGCATATACTATGCGCAAGTCACTTGGGCTGGTTTCATCAAACAACAACACTTATCGGTTGATACATGGTGAAGGTGATTCTTTGCCAGGATTGATTGTGGATGTGTATGACGATACTGCGGTAATGCAGGCGCACTCTGTGGGTATGCACGAAATACGTAAGCAGTTATCCAAAGCCATTGTTGCCAATGTACCTGAAGTAAAAAACGTTTATTACAAATCTGAAACAACTTTACCCTATAAAGCTGATATTGAAAACGAAAACGGTTATTTGATTGGCAATGAAAACCCAACACTCAAGGCCATTGAAAACGGTTTGCAGTTTCAGGTGGACTGGCTGAAAGGTCAAAAAACAGGTTTTTTTATAGATCAGCGCGAAAATCGCTCCTTATTGGAACGTTATTCTGCCGGAAAAGATGTATTAAATATGTTTTGCTACACCGGAGGTTTTTCAGTGTATGCATTGCGGGGAGGAGCTAAATTGGTACACTCGGTAGATAGTTCAGCTAAAGCCATTGATTTGACTGATAAAAATGTAGAAATCAATTTTCCAACGGATAAACGCCACACTTCATTTGCCGAAGATGCATTCAAATACCTGAATGCCAACGAGTGCCAATACGATTTGATAATTCTGGATCCACCTGCTTTTGCCAAACATCGTGATGCATTGCGAAATGCTTTAAAGGGTTATAAACGACTGAATGCCAATGCTATTAAACAAATAAAACCGGGCGGAATTCTTTTTACATTTTCCTGCTCACAAGTGGTAAATAAAGATCAGTTCAGACTGGCTGTTTTTAGTGCTGCTGCCGAAACAGGTCGTAATGTCAAAATACTTCATCAACTAACTCAGCCTGCCGACCACCCTATTAACATTTATCATCCTGAAAGTGAATACCTCAAAGGCTTAGTGCTTTGGGTGGAATAAGATCGCTTAGTTTTAATCAGCTTAACAGAATTTTGATATCGGTTTACGAAAAAACCGAAAACAAAATTCAGAACTACGAACTAATCTAAACCGATTGCACATTCCTTTCTATATTCTCCGGGTGTTTGCGTTGTTCTGTTTTTGAAGAAAATATGAAAGTATTCAGAGTTTTCGAAGTTAAGTGTGAATGAAATTTCTTTGATTGACAAATTTGTTGTTGTAAGTAATAGCTTGGCTTCATTTAGTTTTAATTCAAGCATATATTTTGAGGGCGATGTTCCTGTAAATTCTTTAAAAGCTCGACGAAATCCGGAATAACTGATGTTAAGTTTTTTCGCAATATCTTCTGCTAATAAGTTTTTGTAAATCGATTCACGCATGATGACTTTGGCTTTATTCATTTTTTGAATAAGATTTTCATCCTCAAAATTGCGGGTTTTATCTCGGTAGTACATTAGCCCTAAAATATGCATTACAATGCCTGAAAGTGCTTGTTGATAGCCAGCCCGCTCTTCTTTAGCAATTTCAATGGCTTTCATGTACAAATCAATGATACGTTCATTCAGCCCAATATTAAATACCGGTGGTCGGTTTATAAAAAAACCTTCATTGATAATTTTCTTTATAATTTCGCCTTTAAATCCAATCCAGTACTCGTTCCAACCCGAATTTTCGATGGGTTTATAGCTATGCCAGACACCGGGCATCAGAAAAAACATCTTTCCTTCGGTAATAAAGCAGGATTGTTTGGATGGACCAAAAGTAAATATACCATTCCCATCGGTTATATAAAGCAACTGATATTCGTTTAAAATCCTTCCGTTATCAACATTGAAGAAATATTCCAATGGATGATTTTCAGGCGGGTATGATGCATTTTCGGCAATATTCTGATGACCAACTGTAGTTACTGTTAATCCCCACAATTCGTCTTCCTCGGAAGTGATAAGATAATTCAGATTAGAATCTAAGGTTTTGATATTCATTTCTATAGAATATTGGAAATTAAGGCTCAATGCGTTTTCTTTTGCAAAAATAGGGAATTAATTGTAAACATTTCAAATATTATAAAGGTAAAATGGAGATTCATTTTTTTTATGAACCTCCATTTAAATTATTATTTCAAAATAACCAGTTTTAAAGAAGATTTGGCAGTATTAGTGATAAAATTAAAACCAACATACCTAATCCCAGCATGAAAATTGTTTTTGAACCAGCTCCTTTCCACTCCTTTAAAATGATACCCCATACATTACTAAACGTAACATTTAATGACATCAGAATACTCCATGAAAAAGCCATCATAATGCTTCCTTCCGTAAAATAACTTTTTCCTAACGCCAAGCCAAAAAACTGTGAATACCACAAAACACCGGCCAAAGCACACAACAAAACATTATTAATCAATATTCCTGAGGAAACACCGAAGTAATCTTTAGCTGTTTTATTCTTATAATTCTGATAGATACAATAAATTGCATTGGTAATAAAACCACCTAAAGTAATCATTAAAATTGCAGGAAGTCCTGCATAAAGTGCTTGTGAGCCTAATTTTATTGCGGCAATTTTTATTGGTTCAGCAGCTTCAAGTCCGAGACTGAAACAGGCACTCATCACACCGGCTAATAGGGCTACCAATAATCCTTTTCCCAGTGCAAAATCTTTCACAGCTGCTTTCTTCTGCTCTTCAGTCATATTTTTTGAACGCAAGCTACCCGCGAATCCGATTATAGAAATTCCGGCAAGTGCTACGCTAACTCCTACAAGTAATACGATTCCTTTTCCTGAAAATAAGTCAGTTCCAAGCATTAAGGCAGGAATTAATGTTCCAAAAGCTGAACAAGTTCCAAGTGCTATTGATTGTCCAAGAGCTACTCCTAAATACCGCATACTTAACCCAAAAGTTAAGCCGCCAATACCCCAAAGAGCACCGTAGAAAATAGCTTTAAATGCTGCTCCTTCACCTGATGAAAGAACTTCCAATAACGAATGTCCTTCAGGAACAGCTAAAAGTGCTCCTAAAAATGGAAATAATATCCAGGCAAATATACCCTGAACAAGCCAGAAGCTCTCCCATGCCCATGTTTTTACTTTTTTGATTGGTACGTAAGAACTTGATTGTCCGATACTTCCAATTGCAATAATTAATAATCCGATAAGAATGTTCATGATATTAGATTTTTGTTGGAAAGATTTGAAAATATAAAAAATTCACATCAAAACAGACAAAAAATAAATTTTAATGCCTGTTTTGATGTGTTTAAAAATTAGCGTTTTGAAGTTACGTCTGCTTCATATTTTTGAATGTCCGCTATATATGCTTCGCCGGCAATTACGCCTTTGCTCTGACAATACATGTCATAAACAGCTGCCCACGGCAATGATTTTGCTTCTTCAAGCAACGCAAGACGTTCAAAATTCTGACCGTTTGCCTCAAAAGTACGCAATTGTGCGATAGGTTCCAACAATGCCTGCAACAAGGCTTTTTGCATAGCGCGAACTCCAACCACATAAGCACCAATACGATTGATAGATGCATCGAAATAATCCAACCCAACATGAACGCGGTCGAGCGCACCTGAGCGAATGATTTCCTGTGAAAGTGCCAATAATTCATCGTTCATTATTACCACATGGTCGCTGTCCCAACGCACTCCACGGCTTACGTGAAGCATGATTTCAGAGGCAAAAAGTGCCAGCGATGAAATTTTATCCGAAATAACTTCGGTCGGGTGGAAGTGGCCTGAATCCAAGGTAATCATTTTGTTGTTGGCAATACCATAACCCATATAAAACTCATGAGAACCAACCACATAACTTTCGCTACCAATACCAAACAGCTTGCATTCGATACTGTCGAGCATATATTCATCATTGGTTTTGTATTCAAATATTTTATCTAATGAATCTTTCAGATTTTGACGATAAAGTAAGCGGTCAACAGTCAAATCTTTCGAACCATCCGGAATCCAGATATTGTGAATACATTTTGTGCCCAACTGACGACCCATTTCTTCTGCAATTTTGCGACTGCGAATTACGTGATCAATCCAGAACTGACGAATAGCAGGATCTCGGTGCGAAAGGGTGAAACCATCAGCCGACTTTTCGTGCGAAAAACAGGTACAGTTAAAGTCGAGACCGTAACCTTTTTGTTTTGCCCAGTCAATCCAGCTTTGGAAATGTTTAGGTTCAATCTGGTTGCGGTCAACCGATTCGCCACCAAAATCGCCATAGAATGCATGAATATTCACACGGTGTTTTCCTGGAAGCAAAGACATGGCTTTGTCAATATCGGCACGAAGTTCAGTGATTGTTCTGGCTTTTCCAGGGTAATTTCCTGTTGCCTGAATTCCACCTGTAAGTTCACCGTCGCCATTTTCAAAACCGGTTACATCGTCAGCCTGCCAGCAGTGCAGCGAAATTGATAGTTTGTCTAATTCAATGATTGCTTTTTCTACATCAATACCTAAATCAGCATAACGAGATTTTGCATAGTCAAATGCCTGATTAATTTGTTGTTCTTTCATTTTATTCGATTTTGATAAATAATTTGGTTTCAATTAAATAATATTGTGCAAAGATATTTGATGGTATTTGATGTTGAAGTTTAATAATTGATATTTAAACATTGATTTTTGACAATTAATTTAAATATCATTACAAATCTTTTATAAAAATCTGATAATTTTTACTTTTTAAATGATTATCTGCTTTGTTATAGAAAACTATGATACATAACTTTGGGGTAAATCTGCAAAGATTAGCCCTAATTTTT
The DNA here is from genome assembly GCA_964511245.1 of uncultured Paludibacter sp. Lineage (GTDB taxonomy): Bacteria > Bacteroidota > Bacteroidia > Bacteroidales > Paludibacteraceae > Paludibacter. The sequence continues at coordinate 2,576 of CAZEEB010000067.1, read as the reverse complement.
TTATAATTAAACAAAAAAAATACGAGTAATTGGATTTTGAATATAAATCGACTGGGTTTTAAATCAAACAAGAAAAGTTTATTCTGAATTTAAAATGTAAAAATATCAATTTTACATCAGAATGCATAAAAATAAAATATTTTGGATATATGGTTTTATTTCAATCGATTAAAGCTTGGCTTCAACGTTTCGGTTTTACATCAAAGCTCTTACTTCTTCAATATACATGTTGAGGAAAAGTCCGGCAACTATAACTTGAAAAATTGTGCCAAGTATAAAAAATAAAAATGAATTTATAGCATGAGAAATAGCATCATTACTTTGTTTTCCGGCTAAAAGTTCGCCTATAAAAGCACCTAGAATAGCTCCTAAGAATATGCCGTATATTCCAAAAAACAATCCAAAAAATACTCCAATTAGACTACCCCAAACTCCCTTAGTACTGCCTCCAAACTTACGTTCGCCCCAGGTTGGAATCAAATAATCGAGCCCCTGTACTGCAATTACCAAAATACCATATCGGATAAAAAACTGTACTGGAAAGTTGGCAACAGAACTATAATGGAGAATTATAATACCAAGAAAACTTAAGGGAGCGGCTGGCAATTTAGGGATTACACATCCTATCAATCCAACAATAATAAGGACTCCCGAAAGCACAATTAAGAATGTATCCATATTTCTAGAGTTACTTTAATTCAAAAGCATTAATCTTTCTGTTTTTTTCTGAATGCAAATATAGTTCAAAATAAGCTAAAAAGAGCTATTCATATCATATTATTTTTAATTAACTTGAACTTTATTATAGTCAAAAAATACCGAATAAATTGTTACCTTTGTCTGTAAATTAGTAAGTTATGAAATTGAATACTTTTAGTAATCCAAAACCTTTTCAAATAGGCATTGCCATGAGTGGTGGTGGAATAAAAGGACTGTGTCATGCCGGTGTTTTAAAGGCATTGGAGGAAAAGGGTATTAAACCCGATATTATTTCAGGTGTAAGTTCCGGTTCGGTGGTTGGTGCATTGTATGCCGATGGATATTCTCCAAACGAAATTGCTTCATTTTTTGAGGATATTAGTTTTAGGCAAATGACAAAAATTCAAATTCCAGATGGCGGTTTTTTTAAAATTGATGCTTTTGAGCGATTTTTGTCAAAAAAACTGCGTGCCAAAACTTTTGAAGATTTAAAAATTCCCTTACGCATTGTAGCTACTGACCTTGACAAAGGCAAAACTGTAGTTTTTTCATCCGGAAGCCTTATCGAACCAATCGTTGCATCATGCAGCATCCCAGTACTTTTTAGCCCTCGAATAATTGATGGTGTTCGCTATGTGGATGGAGGTGTATTGAAAAATTTTCCGGTTTCTACCATTCGTTCTGAATGTGAAAAGGTAATAGGAATCAATGCAAGCCCCATGGTTACTGATGAATATAAACCCACAATATTGAATGTTGCTACCAGATCCTATCATTTTATGTTCAAAGCTAATATTTTGGCAGATAAAGAATTATGCGATTTACTCATTGAACCTGTAGATATGGGTAATTACGAGACTTTTGATGTGGATAAAGGACGTGAAATTTTCGAATTGGGTTATATTTCTACAAAGGAACTGCTTTTAAACAAATTCATTATTTAATTGTTTAAGTGATTCATGCTTTTGTAATCAATTCAATAATGTGTTGCATAATGTTTTTTTGATTACTTTTGTGCTCGAAATAATAACAATAAAAATCATTCATTTATGTTTCCAGTATCAGATCGTTTGGCAGCTCTTTCTCCCTCGGAAACGCTTGCCATGTCTCAAAAAAGCAACGAGTTAAAAGCTCAGGGCTTTGATGTTATTAACCTCAGCGTTGGTGAACCTGACTTTAATACACCAAATCATATCAAAGAAGCTGCTAAACAAGCTGTTGATAATAACTTTTCATTTTACTCGCCTGTTCCGGGTTATCCGGCACTTCGCAATGCAATTAGCGCTAAATTAAAAACCGAGAATGGTTTAGACTATAAACCCGAAGAAATTGTATGTTCAAACGGCGCTAAACAGTCAGTTTGTAATGTAATTATGGCAATTATAAGCAAGGGTGATGAAGTAATTATACCTGCACCTTATTGGGTAAGTTATCCTGAAATGGTAAAAATAGCAGATGGTACTGCTGTTGAAGTTTACGCAGGTATTGAACAAGACTTTAAAATTACTCCGGCACAATTAGAGGCTGTCATTACTCCAAAATCAAAAGCTATCATTCTTTGTTCTCCGTCCAATCCTACCGGAAGCGTTTATAGTAAAGAAGAATTAAAAGGCTTGGCTGATGTATTGGCTAAATATCCAAATATAATTATTCTTTCTGACGAAATTTACGAACATATTAACTATCTGGGTACGCACGAAAGTATTGCACAATTCGAGAACGTGCGTGATCGAGTGGTTATTATCAACGGTGTTTCTAAAGGATATGCCATGACAGGGTGGCGATTAGGTTGGATTGCTGCTCCAAAATGGATAGCTTCGGCTTGCAACACAGATCGGAAGAGCACACGTCTGAACTCCAGTCACCTGAAGCTATCT
>CAZEEB010000066.1:0-10321 GCA_964511245.1 uncultured Paludibacter sp. | reverse complement strand
GCGACTAACACGGCTCTGAACACTCTTTCCCTACACGACGCTCTTCCGATCTACGAAAAAACAACATTCAATATCTCTGCGCGCCGTACCTATGCCGATATTTTGGCTCAACCACTCATTCAATCTACGCTTGCGAAACAACCTGGAATGGAAAAGACTACAGCAGGATATTATTTTTATGATATTAATGCCAAATTAAGTCATAAATTTTCAGATAATGACAGGCTTTATCTAAGTGTTTTTTCTGGCAACGATGTGATTTATGCCAACATACAGCAGAGCTCAACTGCAACCGATTTAGGAACTCAGAAAACATGGCTAAAGATGGACTGGAACTGGGGTAATTTGCTTACCGCTCTCCGCTGGAATCACGTACTTTCTAGCAAACTGTTTATGAATGCAACTGCGTATTATACCCGATATGATTTTTTACTTGGGGTAGGGATGAATACTGAATCAACAGTAATAACGCCTCCATCCATGAATAATTCTTCGGTAAATTTGGGTTTTCATTCAGGAATTGATGATTTTGCGGCTAAACTTGACTTTGATTATGCGCCAAATCCAAATCATGATATTAAATTTGGGCTTAATTACATTTTCCATACATTCAGACCCGGGGTTACGGTGGCAGAATCAACTGCTGCCAACACCCAACCAATGGATACAACCATTGGCGACCAGAATATCCAATCGCATGAGACTGTGGCTTATGCCGAAGATAATATTACCTTAGGCGAAGCACTTAAAGCAAATGTAGGCTTGCACTACTCATCTTTCAATGTACAAGGTCAGTTATATCAGTCGCTCGAACCACGATTAAGTGTTCGATACCTTATTAATGATAAATTATCCATCAAAGCCGGTTATGCTTCTATGAGCCAATACATTCATTTGCTTTCTAATAGCAATTTAGATTTGCCCACAGATTTGTGGGTACCTGTTACAAAGCGTATTGAACCAATGCGTTCTAGCCAATTGTCGCTTGGTATATTTTACAATTTACTCAATTTAGTTGATTTATCCGTTGAAACATATTACAAAAACATGGATAACCTTATTGAATATAAAGATGGCGCTTCATTTTTCGGATCAAGTACAGGATGGGAAGACAAGGTAAACATAGGCAAAGGTTGGGCTTATGGAGTTGAATTTTTGGCACAAAAAACAATCGGGAAAACAACCGGTTGGATTGGATATACTTGGTCGAAAACAGATAGGCTTTTTAACAGACCCGGTCAAGAACTAAATAACGGGCAGATATTCCCTGCCAAGTACGACCGTACTCATGATTTTAGTCTGGTGGTCTCACATAAATTTAGCGATCGGTTTGATGTAGCAGCCACATGGATTTATAGTACCGGTAATGCAGGGACACTGGCTTTGCAAAATTATACGGGACCGGTTATTCCCGGTACAAGTAATTCAAACAAAGGACTTTATCCGCTCCAGAATTCTAATAATTTGCCTTACATTAGTTCACGAAATAATTTCAGATATGAACCTACTCATAGGCTCGATCTAGGAATGAATTTTCATAAAAAGCTTAAACACGGTAAACGAACATGGAATGTTAGTCTTTATAATGCTTATAATCAACTTAATCCGTTTCTTACAACAGTAAGAACAAATTCTGTTTTTGACAATATGACTCAGAAATATATACAAGTGAAACAATTAACTCAAATATCTTTATTTCCAATCATTCCTTCTGTAAGTTATTCATATAAATTTTGAACGTTATTTTTGAAATTATTGTCTCACAATCAGTTATTTATATATGAAATTTAAAACTGTATTTTTTCTTTTTTTCATGATTCTTTTTTTCAATTCTTGTCAAAAAGTCATTGAGTTTAATGGTGAAATAACCGACCCGCTAGTGGTAGTTAATAGCTTGCTAACACCCGATTCGGTTGTTTCAGCTCAAGTTTCGCTTAGCCGATTTTTTTTAAGCAATGATACCTTATATCAAAAAATTGATAGTGCTCAGGTGCTGTTATTTGTGAATGGGACACTTAAAGAAGGCTTGAATTACCATTATAATGGTGTGTATGTTGGTAAATATAAGCCACTTATAGGCGATTCGTTAAATTTACAAGTAATAATACCCGGAAAAAAAACAGTTAAGACTGGAACGAGTATTAAATCTGCAATTTCCATTCAGTCGATAGATACCAGCAGTCATGCCACCGGAAAAAAGATGCCAATCTTGTCAAATAAAGTTATAAGCCCAACTAAAATTTTACTTGATACCTTAGGTTATGCATTTGAATATAAGTTGAGTTGCGTGTTACATTTGATTGACGATGGTATAGAAACTAATTATTATAGATTATCGGTAGTAACTAAAACTAGCCTTGGAACAAAAAAAAGCTACAATTACTTGTTTAACTTTGATGATGTTGTTTCTGGAAATACTAATAACAGCATCGGACCTCCTACGTCGTTAACTAATAATAAATTTAATATTTTCAGTAATGAAATGTTTTTCGGGAAAGAATATGCTTTGAAATTCAGTGTATTATATAATAAAAGTATTCTTCTGCCAGCTTATAACAAATACCTTAACTTACAGGATGTTACATTTAATTTGCAGAAAATAAATCAAAGTTATTATCAATATCTAAAAACAAGAGCAAACATAAAAACGAATAGTTTTTTTGCTGAGCCGGTACAGGTATATTCAAATGTTGATGGCGGAATAGGGATAATGGGTAGTTATTCCAATAGTGTATTGAAAATCAACTTATAAGCTTCTTATTCTAATACATAAAACGCCAAAAGGATTATATTTCCTTTTGGCGTTTTTAAATTTTATCAATGAAACATGTTAATTCCCAATTTCAGAAAGGAATTTAATTCGTACAAGCCTAACTTCGGTTTCACTAAAATCGTTTTCGCCCAGTTCATCAAGTGCAGCATCTATTTTATCAGTTTCAGCAGAACTAAAATAATCAAAAATTTCATCAATGTGGTCAGGATCCATTACTTCGGTCAGAAAATAATCAATGTTGATTTTTGTGCCGGAATACACAATTGCTTCAATCTCGTCAAGCAGTTCAAAAATATCCAAGCCTTTAGAAAGTGCGATATCGTCGAGTGCAATTTTACGATCAATGGCCTGTATTATAGATACTTTTAGCTTTGATTTATTTGCTACAGTACGTACACGCAAATCTTCAGGTCGAATAATTTCGTTTTCTTTAACGTGTTCTTTTATGACTTTCAAAAATTCTTCACCATAACGTTTAGCTTTGCCTGCACCCACACCAGGAATGTTTTGCAATTCGTCCATGGTAATTGGATAGCTTGTTGCCATTGCTTCGAGCGATGGGTCTTGAAAAATCACAAAAGGCGGAACTTCAAGTTTTTTTGAAAGTTTTTTTCTTAAATCCTTCAGTATCGAAAACAAAACATCGTCGGCAGCACATGTGCCACCGCTACTTTTTCCACCTACATTTGAATCCTCATCTTCATCCTCAAATTCATTGTCTTTTACGATTGGGAATGATTCCGGTTTTTTTAAGTATGCTTTTCCGGCATGTGTAAGGCGTAATAAACCGTAATTTTCGATTTCTTTAGTCAGAAAACCGGCTATCATTGCCTGACGAATCACAGCATGAAGAAGTCTTTCATCTTCATCAGATGCTGAACTGAAGTTTTCCAACTCATCGTGTTGATACGATTTTACATCCGACGTTTCGTTTCCTTTTAATATGTCGACAATATGCTCGGCTTTAAATTTTTCTTTTACTATCAAAATAGTTTCAAGAACAAGCTGTAATAATTCTTGTCCTTCAATAAATTTTCTTGGTTTCATACAGTTATCACAGCATCCACAGTTATCTTCCTGATATTCTTCTCCAAAATAGTGAAGAAGTAATTTTCTTCGGCAAATGGAAGATTCAGCGTAGGCTTGGGTTTCCAATAATAGTTGATTGCCAATTTCTTGCTCAGCAACAGGTTTGCCTTGCATAAATTTGCGCAGTTTATCTAAGTCTTTATAAGCGTAAAATGCCACACATTGCCCTTCACCGCCATCTCGTCCGCCACGTCCTGTTTCCTGGTAGTATCCTTCGAGACTTTTAGGCATGTCGTAATGCAAAACATAGCGCACATCGGGTTTATCAATTCCCATTCCGAAAGCAATGGTTGCAACAATTACCTCCACCTTCTCCATCAAAAAGCTGTCTTGATTTTGGCTTCGAACTGCTGATTCCATACCCGCATGATAAGGAAGGCACGAAATACCGTTCATACTCAGTGTTTCCGAGAGTTCCTCCACTTTTTTGCGGCTCAAACAATATATAATTCCTGATTTTCCGGCTTGAGAGCGTATATATTTAATTATATCCTTATCAACATTTGTTGTTTTGGGACGAACTTCGTAATAAAGGTTAGCACGGTTAAACGATGATTTATATACCGTAGCATTTAGCATTCCAAGGTTTTTCTGAATATCGTGCTGCACTTTGGGAGTGGCAGTAGCCGTTAGTGCAATAAGTGGAGCTGAACCTATGTCGTTAATAATTGGACGAATACGACGGTATTCAGGACGGAAATCATGTCCCCATTCCGATATACAGTGGGCTTCGTCAACAGCATAAAAAGAAACTTTAATTTGTTTTAAAAACTCAATATTTTCTTCTTTGGTTAATGATTCGGGTGCTACATAAAGTAATTTTGTTTTTCCGGAAACAATATCTGCCTTAACGGCATCAATTGCCTGACGGGTAAGCGATGAATTAATAAAGTGTGCTACACCATCTTCTTCGCTAAAGTTACGCATGGCATCCACTTGATTTTTCATTAAAGCAATTAGGGGCGAAATAACCACAGCAGTTCCTTCCATAAGAATTGATGGTAGTTGATAGCACAACGACTTACCACCGCCGGTAGGCATTAATACAAATGTGTCTTTACCATCAAGCACATTTTGAATTATAGCTTCCTGATTTCCTTTGAAGTTGTCGAAACCGAAGTTTTTTTTCAACTGCAGTGATAATTCGGATAATTTGGTCATTTCGGTATCTTTGCGTAAAAAATGAATGCGAAAGTAGTATTTATTGTCGATATTAATGCACTGATTTGTATGTATTTTTATTGTTTATTGTAAATAAACTCTAAATCACAGATTTTACAAGTGCCAATTGTGAAACAAAAATATAAACAGATTTTAAATATACAACATCTTTTGAAAAAAAAAACAGGATATTAACTAATTAAATTAGTTTGAATCCTGTTTAAATTGAATTAATCTGCTGTAAATCTGATTTTTAAATCAAATATATCATGCTGATTTTAATCTATTTATATTTGCTTTTTCTATCTTACTTTGTGCATAAGAGAGAGTAATCGTTAGCAATTTTTCATTTTTTGAAGGCATTTCATACATTTCATCCATCATTATCGTTTCTGTAATAGAACGTAAACCGCGCGCACCAAGTTTAAATTCAATGGCTTTGTCAACAATATATTCCAATACATTTTCATCAAAGGTAAGTTCGATTCCATCCATGTTGAATAATTTGCTGTATTGTTTGATTATAGAATTTTTTGGCTCAGTCAAAATACGGCGTAATGCTGTTCGGTCAAGTGGCTCAAGGTAAGTCAAGATGGGTAAACGACCGATAATTTCAGGAATTAAACCAAATGACTTTAAATCTTGAGGAGCAATGTACTGAAGTAAATTATGCTTGTCTACCTGTTCATTTTCTTTTGCAGCATTATACCCTACCACTCGTGTATTGAGGCGTGAAGCAATTTTTTTCTCTATACCATCAAATGCACCTCCACAAACAAATAAAATGTTTTGAGTATTAACAGCTATCATTTTTTGGTCGGGATGTTTGCGTCCTCCCTGCGGTGGCACATTAACTACAGCGCCTTCAAGCAGTTTTAGCAATCCTTGTTGCACTCCTTCACCACTTACATCACGCGTTATACTTGGATTATCACTTTTACGGGCTATTTTATCAATCTCATCAATAAACACTATACCTCGTTCAGCGGCTTTTACATCGTAATCGGCAACCTGAAGTAGTCTGGTCAGAATACTCTCAATGTCCTCGCCTACATAACCGGCTTCAGTTAAAACTGTAGCATCAACAATTGTAAATGGCACTTCTAGTTTTTTAGCTATCGTTTTGGCTAGTAATGTTTTACCCGTTCCGGTGTAACCCACCATGATGATATTTGATTTTTCAATTTCAACATCATCGCTCGATTTTTCCTGCATCAATCGTTTGTAGTGATTGTATACAGCTACCGACAAAAACTTTTTTGCTTCATCCTGTCCGATAACATATTGATCCAAGTATTGTTTAATTTCAATAGGCTTTGGAACTTTGTCCTTATGTATAGTTAAGGAATTTGATTTTTTTGCAGAGTTTTCTGCAACTATTTCTGCTGCCTGAACTGCACATTCATTGCAAATTTGAGTGCCATCCTGTCCGAGAATAAAGAAATCAACCTGTGATTCCAACCTTCCGCAGAAATTGCAATGTTTGGTGTTTTTTGCCATAATATTTAACTCCCTAAGCCCCCTCTTGGAAGATTTTAGGGGCTTTGGTTTTTATTTTTTCTTTTCGTTAATCAGTATTTTATCAATCATACCATAGTCGAGTGCTTCTTGAGAAGTCATCCAATAATCACGATCGGAATCTTTTTCAATTCTTTCGAACGGATTGTTTGAGTGGTCGGCAATAATTGTGTAAAGTTCCTTTTTCAGTTTTTGAATCTCACGGGCAGTTATTTCAATGTCTGAAGCTTGCCCCTGAGCACCACCCATAGGTTGATGTATCATTACGCGTGAATGCTTCAGAGCCGATCGTTTGCCCTGTGCTCCGGCAACAAGTAGAACAGCTCCCATCGAAGCAGCCATTCCGGTGCAAATTGTTGCCACATCAGAACTGATAAACTGCATGGTATCATAAATACCCAATCCGGCATAAACCGAACCTCCGGGAGTATTCAGATAAATTGATATATCCTTCCCCGGATCCGACGAATCGAGATAAAGTAACTGAGCTTGAATTACATTAGCCGTATAATCGTCAACTTGTGTTCCAAGAAATATAATTCGATCCATCATTAAACGCGAAAAAACATCCATTTGAGTAACGTTAAGTTGGCGTTCTTCCAATATGGAAGGAGAAATATAATTGCTGGTTATGTCGGTATATTTATCAAGCGACAGCCCATTCATACCAAGATGTTTGGTAGCATAATTCCGAAAATCATTGTTGTTCATATTCCTTTTAGTTTGAAAGTTATTGAAAATAGAAAAGGCTTTGTCCCATTCCAAAAAGAAAACAAAGATAGTACTATTTTGTTTAATTTTTTAGCAGGTAAAAGCCTTTTTCCAAAAATTGTAATTCCACTCCGAAAAGTGAGTTGAAGAAACGGTTATTTAGTAGCCATTCATTGAAGTTTTTTACTACTAACTATAAAACTACCTACTATCAACTTCTTACTTTGTTTCAAACATTTTATTGAATTCTTCTATCGTAACTTCTTTGTTATCAAGCTTTACTACTTCCTTAATTGCCGCAAAAACCTGCTCTTCCGATACCCTGTCAATCATGCTTTTAAGAGTGTCTTCCTTTTTCATCATATCTTTAGCATAATTGGCTATTATCTCATCATCCATTCCAATCATTCCATATTGAGCAAATTGAGCTTTAGCTACTTTTTTGGCATATTCCTCCACATCGGCAGGTTCTACTTTAAGATTGTTGGCTTTTTGAATTTTATTAGAGATTAACTGCCATTTCAAGTCTGCAATCATTTTTGGATAATCTTCTTCCAAAGTTTCGGCAGTAAGATTTTCGTTTGAAGATAAAACCCAGCGTTTTAAAAAGGCATCCGGAAATGTCAAATCATCAAATTTAGCCACAAGCATTTCTTTGGCATCCATTCCAAATTTATAGTTTACATCTGCAACCAAACTTTCCTGAATGTTTTGTTTAATTTTGGCACGAAACTCTGATTCTGATGTTACTACAGCTTCGCCATATACTTTGTCGAAAAGCTCCTGATTTATTTCTGATTCGTGATAACGGGTAATACTTTCAATTTTCAGTTGAAAATCAGATTTTATATTTTTTGCTTCATCTTTCGATATTTTCAGCAAAGAGCTTATTTCAGATTCGTTTTCGAATGCTGCTGTTGGGTTAAATGTGATAATATCACCTTTTTTTGCAGCAATAAAAAGTGCTTTTTGAGCCTCATCTTTCATATACGATGCCGTGAGTGAAGCATCTTTAACTTTTAAGCCGGCTTCGTTTACTTTTCCATCAGCCATTTCAAGCAATTCACCTTTTATCATGTCTTTTTCTTCAACTACTTCCTCTTGAATGTATTTTCCGTAGCGTCCGGTATATGATTTAACCTGATTGTCAATCATCTCCTCGCTTACCGAAATTGAATACAGTTTTACTTTGTCTTTTTTAGTAAGCTCCACTTCAAATTCGGGGGCAAGACCTAAGTCGAACACGAATTCAAAATCTTCCTGCGTATCAAAATCAATTGTGTTTTGCAATGTTTCGTTCGGCATGGGTTCGCCAAGAATATTCACATTGTTTTCACGAATGTAATTATACAGATTATCTGAAACAAGCTTGTTGATTTCCTCTGCCACAACTGCTTTGCCATACATTTTTTTTACAAGTCCCGCTGGCACCATTCCAGGACGAAAACCGGGGATATTTGCTTTTTTGCGATAGTCGCGCAAGTTTTTTTCCACTTTTTCAGCGTAATCCACTTTTTCAATACGTAAGGTCAAAATTGCATTATTTTGATCCAGGTCTTTTCTAACAATGTTCATATAGGTAATTTTCTGATAATTATCTTTTTGTAATGGGGCGCAAAGGTACAAAAAAAAGAAATAAGTTGCGCAATTTGTCACAAAAAAATCAAAAATTCACTTGCTGCCATCCGACTTGTATTTCCAGTTAAGTACCGATAACAAATTAAGACTATTCCGAAGAGTGATATGTTGCACTCAAAAGCGCGCTTTGAAAGAGTGAATTTTCAGTAATTCCATTTTCTCAAATTCGATGTCGTCATGTTTTAAGAAAATAATAACGTGATAAATCGATTGATGGGTTATCAGGTTTATGCGATTTTAAAAACAGGCTTGCTGGGGTCGGTATTTACCATCCAGTTCGAGAAAACATTCAGGTAGTTCCAAAACGATTCGATTAAATGTTCCGGTGCATCAAGCTGTAAAAGCACTTCACGATAGCAGCCAAGCCATACTTTCCGCCCTTCAGATGTTATGCTGAACGGCGCATGACGATTGGCCATTTTAGGTTGCCCACGGTGCTGGTTGTAGTATTCCGGACCGCCCAGAATCTGAATCATAAAATCAGACGAATGAAGTTTTGACTCTTCGAATTCAGTATCGTCTTCTTTGAATAAATGTTTGATTGAACTTTGGCGGACTGTATCGTAAAACTTACTCACCATATCGCGGATTCCCTGCTCACCCATTACTTTCAAAAATTCAGGGTCAGGGCGTGTTACGGTAGGTTTTTCGCCAAATTTATAGTCTGTTATTTCTAAATTCATCAGTTTGTCTGTCATTTTATTAAACTAACTGATTTGAAAGTAGTTTTGTTCGGGAAAAATGAAATAATAAATTATTCGGACAATATTATTTTTGAACTGTAAACCAATCTGTTTTGATTAAACAGTTGAAGGAAATAAATGCCACGGGCAATGGTTTGGCAATCTATGTTGACTTTTCCGTTCTGGTTTTTTTGTTGAAAAATTATCCTTCCTGAAATATCAGCAAGTTTTAAATCAGTATCTTCTGCGGGAAGTTCTATTGTAAAGAAATGGTTGGCCGGATTAGGATAAACCTTTATATTATACGAATTTAATTCTGAAATTCCGGTTGAAGTGAGTTGCTTGCCACGGGCAATCAGTTTGGCATTGGCATTCTGAATATTCTGGCTCAACGAACTGTCATCAATATCAGCACCATAGATTTCGATATATCTCATTCCGTAAGTCAACCCTTTATTTACAGACGAATCTAACACTTCCTGTTTTGAATTTGGAATAATTCCACACTTATTCATTCTCGTTGGTCCATCCTGCACCGACCACAGCATTTGTCCGCCCGTGCGTTCAGGGTAATTTTGCATAATTCTCCACTGATTGCCCGACAATGCCGGATAAATGGTACAGCCTGCAATATCTTCACGCCACAATCCGAAGCGTTCGGGATAAGTTGAAATTCCATAATTGCTATAAAGAGTTGCCAGATAATTGGGTGTTCGACCACTAGCTTTCAGTTCAAAGCTCACATAAT
>CAZEEB010000065.1:0-10696 GCA_964511245.1 uncultured Paludibacter sp. | reverse complement strand
AATTCCTCAAAAACCACAATCCGACAATGAATAATCCTGATTTATATACATGTTATATTTCTATTAAATCAGCACAGTAAACAATACACATTTTGTCCGTTTTTGTGCAAGTCGTATATTTTTGCTACTTTTGCAAAAAAAATACAGTATGACTTTTGATATTGTAATTGTGGGTTATTTTGCAGGATTTTGTACTGCCGTTGCACAGTTTCCACAAGCTTTAAAAGTGATTAAAACCGCTGATACACAGAGTATTTCATTGGGAATGTATGGCATTATGACTTTTGGCATTCTGCTTTGGTTTGTATACGGGGTTTTGCTGGTTAATTTCCCAATGATGATAGCCAACGGAGTATGCCTAATTCCCTCATTGTATATACTTTACATTTGCATCCGTAATATTTATAAAGCAAAAAAACAACAACGATGAAACGAATACAGATTATAAACGGACCAAACCTCAATCTGCTGGGCAAACGAGAGCCTTCGGTGTATGGAAATCAAAGTTTCGAAACCTATCTGGACGAATTAAAATCGGCTTTTCCTATAGCTCAACTGGATTATTTTCAATCCAATACCGAAGGTGCTATCATTGATAAAATTCACGAAGTGGGCTTTAGCTATGACGCCATTGTGCTTAACGGCGGAGCATACACACACACTTCCATTGCCATTGCCGATGCCATCCGTTCCATAACTACTCCGGTACTCGAAGTGCATATATCTAACGTGTTCAAACGGGAGGAATACCGCCACCATTCATTCTTATCCGAAGCCTGCAAAGGCTGTATAGTAGGTTTTGGAATGGATTCATACCGATTGGCTGTGGAAGCGATATTAAAATTCTGATACATTTTTCTTTTGGTCAGAACTTTTCAACATTCAACTTAGTTTTTATTTTAAAATTGAAATATGTCAAAATACACGAAAATAGTAGCAACAATTAGCGACAAAAACTGTGAAGTAGATTTTATTCAGTCACTCTTTGACGAGGGAATGAATGTGGTAAGGCTCAATTCAGCTCACCTCGATGAAGTTGGTTTCCTTAAAATTATCAATAACATACGGGCGGTTAGCAACCAAATAGCCATTTTAATGGACACCAAAGGACCTGAAGTACGAACCACTGTAGCCGAAAACAATGAAATTGAACTACATACAGGCGATGTGCTAAAGGTGGTTGGTAATCCCGACTTAGTATCAACAAAAGGCTGTATAGCAGTAAATTATGCACATTTTGTGCGCGATTTGAATGTGGGCGATGATATCTTGTTTGATGATGGTGAAATAGACTTGAAAGTTGAATCGAAAGATAAAGACGCACTGTATTGCAAAGTGCTGAATGATGGCGTGTTAGGTAGCCGTAAAAGCGTGAATGTTCCTGGTGTTCGCATAAACCTGCCATCGCTTACCGAAAAAGACAAAAAGAATATTGTATTTGCCATTGAAAATAATCTCGATTTTATTGCTCACTCATTTGTTCGCAACAAACAGGATTTGTTGGATATTCATAAAATTTTAGACCAGTACAATAGCGAGATAAAAATCATTTCCAAAATCGAAAATCAGGAAGGTGTTGATAATATTGATGAAATATTAGAACATACTTACGGTGTAATGATTGCTCGTGGCGACTTGGGCATTGAAGTGGCTCAGGAAAAAATACCCGGCATTCAGCGTAAATTAATTCGTAAATGTGTGGTGGCACGCAAACCGGTAATTGTGGCTACACAAATGCTTCACACCATGATTAAAAATCCACGCCCCACACGCGCCGAAATTACCGACATTGCCAATGCCATTTATTACCGCACTGATGCACTGATGCTTAGCGGCGAAACAGCCTATGGAAAATATCCGGTTGAGGCAGTGCGTACCATGGCTAAAGTGGCTGAAGAAGCTGAAAAAACAAAACTCATTGAAAATGACATTCCGGTAAATATGGTAACCAACGATACCACCTCGTTTTTGGCTAATGCGGCCAATGAGGCAAGTATCAAAATTGGCACAAAAGCCATTATTACCGATACGTTTAGTGGCAAAACTGCACTTCATCTGGCTGCTTATCGGAGCACAAACCCTATTTTGGCACTGTGTTATCATGAGCGCTCAACCCGCGAATTGGCTTTATCCTATGGTGTTTTTCCCATTTTTCAGGCTGAAAAAGGAAACACACAAAAGTATTTTATTGCCGGACTTCAGAGATTTATTAAGCAAGGAATGCTCAAACCCGAAGACTTTGTAAGTTACCTCAGTGGTAGCTTTGGCAGCGGTTTTGGAACCACTTTTCTGGAAGTAAACAGGGTGGACAAAATTCTGGAATCCCGTGAAAAATACTTACTGCCAAACTTCTAAAATTCACAATATTTTACATATTTATTTTTAAACATTAAATGTGTCAGGGAGTTTTAAACCATGGCACTTTTTTTGTATTAAACGGTTGCTCTTTTGAATACACACATTCAACTTTTATCTTAATTTTTTAAAATGAAAAAGATTTTTTTGTCTCTTGTACTTTTTTTAGGTTTTACACTTACTTCTTACGCTACTTCAGCCGGTATTAAAGGAATTGTTGTTGATGCAGGCGACCAAAATCCGCTGGATTATGTAAACATTACTTTGCTAAAAAAAGGAACACCAAAACCGGTGGCTATTGCCATTACCGATGCCAAAGGCAGTTTTGAAATTCAATCGGTTGAGTCAGGGAATTACATGCTCCGAATTACTTATGTGGGCTATGTGTGTGTAATGAAGCCTATTGAACTGACCGGTAATCTTATAAATTTAGGCAAAATATCACTGATGGAAGACAGCAAAAAACTATCCGAAGTGGAAGTGGTTGGGCAGGGTTCGCAAATGAAATTCGATATTGATAAAAAAGTGTTTTCGGTCGACCAAAATATAGCTGCTGCCGGTGGTTCGGCTTCGGATGTATTAAAAAATATACCATCGGTAACGGTTGATAATCAGGGCAATGTATCGCTCCGAAAAGATGGAAATGTAGAAGTGTGGATTAATGGAAAGGCATCGGGGCTTACTGCGGATAACCGCGCTCAGGTATTGCAGCAAATGCCCGCCGAGAGCATTGAATCCATTGAATTAATGACCAATCCCTCAGCTAAATTCAGTCCCGAAGGTTCGGCTGGAATTATCAATATTGTGATGAAAAAAAATCGCAAAGCCGGTTATTATGGCAGTGTTTCGGCCGGCTTAGTTTATCCGGATGGTGGCAAAATTGGCGGAAACCTTGGAGCAAGCGTTAATTACAGCAGTAGCAAGGTGGATGCTTACATCAATATGGGCTATCGGGCTATGGATTTTCAGGGTGGCGGACAAACTGACCGTAAAAACTGGACAAACGGCAACGACACCAGTTTTTTGCATCAAAATAATCGAATGAATATGGGATTTACTGGATTGTTTTTGCGAACCGGAGTAGATTATCATTTGGATAACAAAAATACCCTGAGTTTATCCGGATTCGGAATGGCTGGCAGCGGTTATCAAAATAATTATTCCGATTATCTGTTTAAAAATCAATCGAATACTGTACTGAAAAACTTTTCGATGGCAAATTTGGGTACCGGAACCCGACCAAGTTTGAACCTGAACCTGGATTATCGTCATGATTTCGACAAAAAAGGAAGTTTCCTCACCAGCACGCTTTCATACTCCAATCATAACCGTACCGGCAATACCTTTTATAATCAGTATGACTCGTTGATGTCGAAAAAAACTGTTGTTAATCAACTTATTGATTCTCGTAACACTGAATATGATTTTAAAGTAGATTATACTAAAAAGTTCAACGAAAACAGCAAATTGGAAGCCGGTTGGGAAAGTCGTATAAGTACCCGCTTGAGTCTTTCATCCGGCGATAGCATTAATTTCAATAATTCGCTAACTAATATTCCGGTTCTTTACGATCATTTTGGTTACAACGAGCAAGTTCATGCCGCATACTTAACCTATGGCACAAAAATCAACAAATTTAGCGTTCAACTTGGATTGCGTGCCGAGTATATGACCAAGCAATCGTCGGACAGTACCCGAACCAGTTTTCTATTGCCGGTAAATGTGCAAAATATCCAGAAAGACCCCGATTTTCACCTATTTCCAAGCCTTTATTTGTCGTACAGCTTGCCGGCCGATGCAGAGCTTCAGTTTAATTATACCAACAGGGTAAATCGCCCTCGTGGTCAGCAAATTAATCCCTTTAAAAACTATTCCGACCCAACCAATATCAGCTACGGTAACCCCGATTTACGACCGCAATATTCATCGGCTCTGGAATTGAATTATATCAAAACATGGGCTAATGGTGGTCACACTTTATCTTCCTCACTGTATTACCACAATACTGATGATGTAATTCAAAATGTAAGGTTTGTTCACAACGGGGTAATGGAGAGTACCTTTGCCAATGTAACCAAATCGCAAAATGCCGGCTTGGAATTGATATCTAAAAACAGATTGTTTAAAATTCTGAATTTAACATCAACTATTAATCTGTATTACAGCAAGTTAGATTCATCGACCTACACCAATCCCTATAATTCTGCCATTATTATTCCAATTGCCGGACAGAATAATTTTTCGTGGAGTGCTAATATTATGGCCAATTTTATGCTGAGCAAAACATTCTCCGGTCAGATTACTGCCGAATATGAATCGCCACAGTTGATTGCTCAAGGAATCCAGAATGCCAAATATTCCATCGATTTTGGAGTGCGTCAAACCTTTCTGGACCGTATGTTAAGTTTAAGTTTCAATATCAGAGACTTACTCAACTCCGACCGTGACCGTCAGATTACTTCAGGCACCGGTTTTTATCAAAATACTACTAATTATTTTCACGGCAGAATGGCAATGCTTACACTGACTTATAATTTTGGAAATATGAAACCAAAACCGTCGCAAATGAAAAAAATGCAAAGCGGTGGTGGCGATATGATGGGTGGCGATGAATAAATCGATTAAAAGGAATATGCTATCGATATAGAAGCCAGAGGCAATCCCGTACTGTTCAATTCTGCGATGTGGTTAAACGGAATTTGATAATTAATTTCAGGACTAATGCTGAAGTGATCAATCTCGTAACTTACTGATAGACTTAAATTTATGTCGTTCAAGGCAAACGATGGGTCGATGGTTTCTACCACCACAGGCTTTTTTTTCTTCTTGGTTAGCACTTCATTATTAATCAGGTACGCCTGATAAAAATTAGATGTTCCCAGTGTAGTCGAAATGCTTAAAGGCAACGAGAGCTGGTCGGAAGAAGAAAATATATGCTTAAACTCAAAACTGTGCGATAACTCAAACGTAGTAGCCACATCCTTTGTGGTTCCTGCCAGAAACGTAACTTCAAGCGCTGGCGAAACGATGGGATTGTCCCAGTTTAATGACCATTTTAAGGCGTGTGGTGCACTTGAAGTAACTTCCTTGAAGGTGGAATAACTTGTAAAACTATATTCCAGGCCTGTATTGAAATTATCCCAAAAATTTAAACTGTAGCCTATTCCTGCACCGAAACTATCGATGGGTTTGAGTATTGCCAGAGCCGGAAAATAGATACAATACAAATCTACATAAAGCCCTTCTCGGTAACAGTAGTGAAATTTGGGGTTGATGGTTAATATGTTGGTTTCCAGTTTTCGGCCTCCACTCATTTGATTGTCAGAAAGTGAAATGGAAAAACTAAAAGCATGAATTTTTACAGAGTCCTCCTCTATTGAATCGTTTTCATCCTCTTCTACTGCAATAGAATCAATTTTTGATACCGGAATTAGTAATGTGCTCTTTTCTATTTGAGCATGTGTAGAAACTGAAAGGAAAGTAAATACTAACAAAATAGAAATTTTAAATTTAGCTGATTTAGGGTCGAAGTATATCTTATTCATCTCTAGTTTATTAGCTATTTTTACTCGAAATTGTCTCCATTTTTTTTAATTTAAACAACTTAAGTTCAGAGTGGTTCAAATAATTAGCAATATTAACTTTTAGCAATTTCTTCTGAATTCGGCACATACCAGGGCGGTTGCCACTGCCACATTCAACGATTCGGAAGTTGGCACACCTGCAGGAAAACTGGGAATAAGCAATCGTTCAGTGATTAGTTTTTCAATATTAGCTGAAATACCGTTTCCTTCATTCCCCATTATCACTATGCCGGTTGAAGTGAGTTTTTTGCTATATATATTTTCGCCGTTCATAAAGGTGCCATAAACCGGAATTTTTGAACAATGCGATTTAATAAACAGTTCTAAATCAACAGTATGTACTTTTACCCGTGCCAATGCACCCATGCTGGCCTGAACGGTTTTGGGGTTAAATGTATCGGCGGAATGCTCTGAACAAAAAATATCCGAAATACCAAACCAATCGGCAATGCGGATAATTGTTCCCAAATTTCCGGGGTCCTGTACATCATCCAAAGCCAGGCTGAGTTTATGATTTAATTCTTGCTCATTCCAGCTAAAGTGTGGTTTTTTAAATACGGCTAAAACGCCTTGCGGGGATTTATGATTCGAAAATTTTGTAAAATCATCGGGTTCAACTTCAATTATTTCATCGGCTGTTATTTGATTATTTTGCTTTAACCACTCGCTTGTGGCAACCAATATTGAGCATTCAAAAGTAGTGTTAAGGTCAATTACAAGCTTGGTGCTTTCGGCAACAAAAAGGGATGTTTCATCCCGAAACTTCTTTAAAGACAAGCTGTTGATAAGTTTAATTTTTGCTTTTGAAATCATGATAAAATGATTAATTCGATAGACAGAAATCCATTATTTTAGCTACTGCATCGAAATTTAATGATACAAAGCTACTAAAGATAACGATAAAAAAAAGCTATATTTGCAGAAATTTTTACTTTAAAGGTATGAAGTGTTTCAATTTGATAGGTTTATTGGTGCTTGTCTTGCTGGTTTCGGCATGCAATACCACTAAATTTGTACCCAAAGACGAGTTTTTACTCGACAAGGTAACCATCAAATCCGACAACAAAGATTTGAAACGTGACGACTTGAAAGAATACCTCCGACAAACGCCTAATGCTGCTGTTTTTGGTGCTTGGCGTATGCAATTGGGCTTGTATAATTGCGCCCCGAAAGACACCAGCAAACGATTTAATAAATGGTTGAGTAAAACACTGAAAAAAATTGGTGATCCGCCCGTTATTTACAATTCAGCCCTGACTTCACTCACTGTGCAACAGCTTCAACGCCTTCTGGAAAACAAAGGATATATCAATGCCAATGTACAAAGCAAGGTATTTACAAAAGATCAAAAAGCCACTGTTGAATATGTTGTGAATTCAAATATTCCCTACAAACTTAAGGATTATAAAATCGATTTGAAAAGTGATTTACTTACTGAAATTGCGTCCGATACGTCCAAATCATTTATCAAGCCCGGAATGCTATTTGATGTTGATGTGTTTAATGCTGAACGCGACCGCATTACAAAGCGATTCAGGCAATTGGGTTATTATAATTTCAATAAGGAATTTCTTTCCTATTCGGCCGACAGTACGCTTAAATCGCATGCTGTGAATATGACACTCGAATTTCGGGATTATCTCAAACGAAATGGCGACTCAATAAACAAGATAATTTTCAAACAGTTTAAAATCAGAAAAGTAGTTTTTTATACGCATACCGATGCCAATGTTACCACCGATTTGGCGAATAAATTGGAATTAGATACAGTTCAATTTCGTGATTTTGAATTAATTACTCCCAAAAAACGAATTCTAAAGCTCGATGCTTTAGTACAAAATACCTACATTAATCCAAAATCGTCCTACAGCGATGAAGCAGTAGAAAGAACCTACGCTGCATTGAATGCTCTAGGACCAATTAAATATGTGAATATCAGCTTTAAAGAAGTAGAAAGTGATGCGTTGGATTGTTATATAATTGTTATTCCTTCTAAACCAAAGTCAATTTCGGCTGAGATTGATGGAACCTTTACCGACGGATATTGGGGTGGTGCCGGCAATATAAATTTTGTTCACCGAAATCTGTTTAAAGGAGCCGAAACTCTTTCGCTCATTGCTCGTGGTGCTTTCGAATTGCAAAAAGATGTTCTTGCTCAGGAATGGGGTGGGCAAGTGGGACTCAAATTTCCCCGATTCATGCTTCCATTTGGTAGTTATGATTTTAAACGAAACATACATGCTAATACTGAGTTTACAAGTGCATTCAGTTATCAGTTTCGTCCCGGCGAATTCAGCACGACCAATATTGGTGCGGGTGTAAATTATTCGTGGAATAGGGGTAAATACAGACATAATTTTCAACTTTTCGATTTAAGTTATGTGCGGTTTCCCGATATCCGACCGGCTTTTCGCGATAGCTTTTTAAATCCGCTGAAACCCATTTTTAATCCATATAACTACACCGACCATTTAATTTGGCGAATGGGCTACAACGGCTCTTTTACCACATTTAATGCTAACCGGCCGATGCAAAATTACTCTGTTGTGCGTTTTTCAATAGAAACTGCCGGTAATGGATTGAACGGGCTGAGCCATTTACTCAGCAAACCCGACACACTGGGCTATTATAAAATTCTTAATGTGCGATTTGCTCAATATGTAAAAGGCGAATTCAACATTACACATCATCAGGTTTTCGACAAGTCAAATCGCTTTGTTTATCATTTTGATTTAGGAGTGGGAGTGCCTTATGGCAATGGTGATGTAATTCCGTTTGAAAAACGATTTTACAGTGGAGGCGCCAACAGCATTAGAGGTTGGAGCGAGAGCACTCTTGGACCGGGAACATACCAGCGATTAAACTTACCACGCGACTTTAACCAAGTGGGCGATATCAAGTTAGACATGAATATGGAATACCGAGCCAAATTATTTTGGTTACTGGAAGGAGCGCTCTTTCTTGATGCCGGAAATATTTGGACCATAAAAGATTACGAAACTCAGAAAGGTGGCACATTTCACTACGATAGCTTTATGAATCAAATTGCATTGGCTTATGGTGCGGGCTTTCGCTTCGACTTTTCGTTTTTCATTGCCCGGGTGGATGTGGGTGTGAAACTTTTCAATCCTGCCATTGTAAGCCGAAATGATAAATGGCGAATGAATCCTGGATGGGAGGATTTGGCTCTTCATTTTGCCATTGGATATCCGTTTTAAAGATTTTGCGTTTCTGAGCTACTTTTTTCCGACTTTCTTTTCATCTCTTCTGTTTTTCTTTCTCCTAATAAATCATAACTCAATCGGTGGTAGTGTGTTGTGCCGTATTTTCTTATTCCGGCACGATGTTTAGGAGTTGGATAAGCTTTGTTGTTGTTCCAATCATAAACCGGAAATTCGGCATGTAATTTTAGCATAATTTCATCGCGGTGCGTTTTGGCAAGTATTGAGGCAGCCGCAATGGATAAGTATTTACTATCGCCTTTTACAATGGTTTGGTGATAAATATCGGCATAAGGTTTAAATTTGTTGCCATCAACAATAATAAATTCGGGACGAATACAGAGTTTGTCAATGGCACGATGCATGGCTAAAATGGAGGCATTCAGAATATTAATTTCATCAATTTCATGATTATCAACTTCGGCCACAGCCCATGCCAATGCTTGTTTCTCAATAATGGGGCGAAGTAAATCACGCTCTTTTTCAGTAAGTTGCTTTGAATCATTGAGCAAAGGATTGGCAAAACCAATAGGTAGAATTACGGCTGCAGCTACCACCGGACCGGCAAGACAGCCACGACCTGCTTCGTCGCAGCCACATTCGAAGTTATAACAAGAGAAATTAGGATTTAAACCTTCTGTTTCCGCAAATAATTCAAAATAATTATCGACGATTTTGAATTTCCCTCGTTTCATCATTCTGTTTATCTTTGAAGTCCAAGATTTTTTCGTTTTTGCTTACTTCCCACAAGGCAGGTGCTAATTTCATTACCGGTTTGTAAGCCACAGAGTCGGCTTTTGCTTTTGCTTTGATAATTGGGAAACGACTATCGATAGCATCAAATATATTAAGTAACACGCTTACAATCAGGGCGTATTTTAATGCCGCAAAAAATCCACCCAACACTTTGTTAAGCCCGCCTAACGATATAGAATCAAACAATTTATCCAGGCTTTTAGCTAACATAAGCAATATTATGGCAATGCTTGCAAACAAAATAAGGTAAGCAAACGCAAGCGCAGTTTTGGGAGAGAACGACATTGAATGAATTAAAAAGCCCGAAAGTGAAGGGGCAAAAGCTTTGGCACCATAAATTCCCAAAACAATAGCTGCCAACGAGGCCAATTCTTTTACCAGACCTTTGAATAAACCGAAAACAAAACCTAACGCTATGGGAATTAATACAACAAGGTCGAGGGTATTCATATAATTAAAATGGTTTGGTTGCAAACTTACATAAAAAAGTTGAAATCCGGAAAATACTTCAATTTTTAAAAACTAGATAAGTTAAAAACCATAGAGTGAGTGTTTGAAGAGAGTGCCTAAGTGTAAAACTATTAAGCCACCTGGAAGATAATGATTAAGAATTAGCAAAACAGAATTGAGCCGATTTGCAACTATGAGTGTTAAAAACAGTTTAAATTAAAAGTTTCAGTTCCTCTAAACTTAGCAGTTTTTGTTCGCCGGATTTCATATTTTTCAGCATCACTTTTCCTGCATTCATTTCGGTTTCACCCACAATCGCCACAAACGGAA
>CAZEEB010000064.1:0-10839 GCA_964511245.1 uncultured Paludibacter sp. | reverse complement strand
CAGCCAAAGACGGAATCACGGCTATTAAAATAAAATCCGGCCGCATGTTGTTGGCACACGGATTTTTGCGCAAAGTATTCGAAATTTTTGAATCGCATCATACTCCAATTGACATGGTAACTACTTCGGAAGTAGGAGTTTCTGTATCAATTGACAATGCCAAAAAGCTGGATGAAATTGTAAATGATCTCAAGAAATTCGGAACAGTAACGGTTGACAAAGACATGGTTATTGTTTGTGTGGTTGGTGACATGCCATTCGAAAATATTGGATTTCAGGCCAAAGTTGTGGGCGCATTAAGCGAAATTCCGGTTCGTATGATTTCGTACGGTGGTAGCAATTACAACATTTCGTTCCTGATTAAAGCTGAAGATAAAAAACGTGCATTGAATGCATTGAGTGCTGCACTATTTAGTTGATAGTTAATAGTTTATAGCAAAAAGCTGTAACTTGTAACCTGAAACTTGTAACTTGTAACCTATTATGATTAAAGGAAAATTCCCTATCAATAAATTCAATGAAATTCAGACTCCATTTTATTATTATGATTTGGATTTATTGAGAAAAACATTGAATGAGATTAATGAAGAATCTCAAAAATCGGATTATCATGTGCATTATGCCATGAAAGCCAATGTAAATCCAAGTGTACTGGCTGTAATTAAAGAAGCCGGGCTGGGTGCCGACTGCGTAAGTGGTGGCGAAGTTCAGGCTGCACTTGATGCCGGAATTCCTGCTTCAAAAGTAGTTTTTGCCGGAGTTGGAAAAGCCGATTGGGAAATTAATCTTGGGCTGGAAAATGATATTTTCTGCTTCAATGCCGAATCAGTTCCCGAACTTGAAGTTATCAATGAACTGGCTGCTGCCAAAGGAAAAACTGCCAACGTTGCTTTGCGTATCAATCCAAATGTGGATGCACATACTCACCATTACATTACCACCGGAACAAATGAAAATAAGTTTGGAATCAACATGGAAGACATTGATTCTGTGGTTGATTTGATTAAAACTTTGGCAAATATAAAACTGATTGGAATTCATTTTCATATTGGCTCACAAATTACAGATATGACAGCCTTTCACAGCCTTTGTATACGTGTAAATGAATTGCAGGAGCAATTTATAGCCAAAGGTGTAACACTTCAAAATATCAATGTTGGTGGTGGTTTAGGAATAAACTACGAACACCCGAATCATTTTCCGATACCGGAATTTGAAGCATTCTTCAAAGTATACCGCGATCATTTGAATTTATTGCCGGGTCAAACACTTCATTTTGAATTAGGACGTGCTGTGGTTGCACAATGTGGAACTCTCGTTTCGAGAGTGCTTTATGTAAAACAGGGAGCTTCAAAGAAATTTGCCATTCTGGATGCAGGTTTTACCGAGCTAATTCGTCCGGCATTGTATCAGGCTTTTCACCTTATCGAAAATATCAGTTCGGAACTTCCTACAGAAGCGTATGATGTGGTAGGTCCTATTTGCGAATCGTCCGATACTTTTGCCAAAGATTTTGTATTGAATCAAACCAAACGTGGCGATTTAATCGTTTTGCGTTCGGCTGGTGCGTACGGTGAAATTATGGCTTCGCAATACAATCTTCGTAAATTGCCGAAAGCATACACTTCTGACGAATTGCTTTAATGATAACTGAAAAATGAAAAAATGAATTTATACGGTTTTCCCTTTTCTTTACTTGAATTGATTGTTTTTGGTTTTTTGTTAATTACATTCATTTATCAGGTTTATTTCTATTTCAGGTATCTTAACGGGGTTTTACATCTTCGAACTACTCAAAAAACCGAACAACATTCATTTCCAGATGAACAACCACCGGTATCAGTTATAATCTGTGCCAACGATGAAGCCGAAAATCTACGTAAATTTCTTCCACTTATTCTAAATCAAGATTATCCGGATTTTGAAGTTATTGTAATTAACGATGGGTCAACTGATGAAACAGAAACATTATTGCGCGATTTATGCCTTGAATATCCGCGATTAAAAACTACATTTGTGCCTTATGGAGCCAACAATGTGAGCACTAAGAAACTGGGCTTAACATTGGGTATAAAGGCGGCTAAAAATGAGTTACTGCTGCTAACTGATGCCGATTGCAAGCCTGAAAGTCCGCTGTGGATTGCGCGAATGGCACGTAATTTTACTCGCCAAACCGATTTTGTATTAGGTTATGGAGCATATTTTCAAAAGAAAGGATTTCTAAACAGACTCATCACTTTCGATACATTGTTTATTGCACTTCAATACCTTGGAATGGCTGCCGCTCGTAAACCTTATATGGGGGTTGGTCGAAATATGGCTTATCGCAAAGAAACTTTTTTTGCACAAAAAGGATTTGCTTCAACATTGCATCTTAGTTCGGGTGATGACGATTTACTAGTAAACAAAGCCTCTAACCCATGGAATACGCGTATAGAAATTGCAGCCGACAGTATTACCTGGTCTGAACCGAATAAGACATTCAAGGGCTGGTTTTATCAAAAAGAACGACATTTATCAGTATCCGCTTACTATTCAAGTTCAAGTAAACTGCGATTATTTTTTGAACCGCTAACTCGTGGCATATTTTATCTAGGTTTATTTTTATTGATTATTTTTGGCAATTTAATTACTATAGCTGGCGCAGCATCCTTATTTTTGATTAGATTGTTAATACAACTTGTGATAATTAATAGTTCATCAAAGCATTTTGGAGGGCGAAAATACATTTTAATCTTACCAGTTTTAGACTTCATCCTACCTGTAATTAACCTTTATATTCTGATGTTTGGTCGCAAAACCTCACATCGTTGGAAATAATTGTCAAAAAACTTTATAAACTGCTGAACTATACTTTGATAATTCGGTCGGTTTTCATATTTATTAAAAAATAATTGTTGAAAATATGAAAAAATGCAACTTTAAATCTATTTTTTTAGTTTTCCTATTTTGCTCGTTTATTTTAAATTTACAGTCACAAACAAAAACTGTAGAACAACGAATTGATTCCGTATTGAATTTGATGACTTTGGATGAAAAAGTAGGGCAGCTTAACCAATATTCAAGTTCTTGGGCTACAGGACCTGTAACCATTGACGAAGATAAATCTGAAGCAATAAAGTCAGGTAGGGTTGGTGCATTATTAAACACAAAGGGAGTAGAAAATACCCGCAAAATGCAGTCACTTGCAATGCAATCAAGGTTGAAAATCCCGTTGTTATTTGGATATGATGTAATTCATGGCTATAAAACCACTTTCCCCATACCGCTTGCTGAAGCTGCCAGCTGGGATTTGCAATTTATCGAGTTATCGGCCAGAATGGCGGCTGTAGAAGCCGCTGCAGCAGGCATACATTGGACATTTGCTCCAATGGTTGACATTTCGCATGATCCACGTTGGGGACGCGTACTTGAAGGCGCCGGTGAAGACCCATATCTGGGAAGTTTGATTGCCAAAGCTCGTGTAAAAGGATTTCAAGGGAAAGGATTTGGTAATACTGACGCTGTTATGGCCTGTGTAAAACACTTTGCAGCTTATGGTGCAATAATTGGGGGTCGAGAATACAATTCGGTTGATATGAGCGAACGTACACTTTGGGAAGTGTATATGCCACCTTACAAGGCAGCCTGTGAAGCAGGAGCTGCTACTTTTATGAATAGTTTTAACGATTTAAATGGTATCCCTGCCACCGGTAACGCATATTTGCAACGTGAGATTTTGAAAGGCAAATGGGGATTTACGGGTTTTGTAGTAAGTGATTGGGGTTCTATAGGCGAAATGATAGAACATGGATTTGCAAAAAATCAACAGGAAGCTGCATTCAAGGCCATTACGGCTGGCAACGATATGGATATGGAAAGCCGTAGCTATATCAAAAATCTCACAAACTTAGTAACAATTGGAAAAGTAGATGTAGCATTGCTAAATGATGCTGTTAGACGTATATTGCGGAAAAAATTTGAAATGGGATTGTTTGATAACCCTTTTAAATACTGTGATTTGGAACGAGAAAAACAAGCAATAAATAATCCAAAACATAGGAAACATGCTCTCGAAATGGCTAAACGAAGTATTGTTTTACTTAAAAATGAGCAAAATTTGTTACCTCTATCTAAAACTAAAAAAATTGCAATAATTGGTCCGTTGGCTAAATCAAATGGCGATATGAAAGGAGGCTGGAGTATAGAGTGGGAAAACGATACGGAATTTGTTTCGCCTTTTGAAGGACTTGAAAACCGTATTGGAAAAACGAATATTTTATACGCTAAGGGTTGTGAAATAAATGACAGTTCAAAAACAGGTTTTTCCGAAGCTTTAAAAATAGCCAATCAAGCTGATATTGTCATTTTAAGCATTGGTGAGGATAAAAATATGAGTGCCGAAGCACGCAGCCGTTCTAACATCTCATTACCGGGAGTTCAAGAAGACTTGGTTAAAGCAATATACGAAACAGGTAAACCTATAATTGCGTTAATAAGTGCCGGCAGACCGCTGGTGTTTAATTGGACAGCCGATCATGCTCATGCCATTTTGTACACTTGGTGGCTAGGAAGTGAAGCTGGAAATGCTATTGCCGATGTGATTTTTGGGACTTACAATCCCTCAGCCAAACTTCCAATGACTTTTCCCCGAAGTGTGGGACAAATTCCAATTTATTATAACTATATGAATACCGGTAGACCAAGAAACGATGACGAATTTGTGCCAAAATACTTATCAGGTTATATCGATTTAGCAAAAAGCCCAAAGTATCCGTTTGGATTTGGATTGAGTTATACAACCTTTGCATACAGTGATTTAACTCTTAGTTCGAATAAAATGAAATGCGACGAAACAATTGATGTTTCATTTAAAATCACAAATACCGGCAAAGTAACCGGCGAAGAAATCGTTCAATTATACCTGCAAGACGAAGTTGCATCGCTTATAAGACCGGTAAAGGAATTAAAAGATTTCACTAAAGTGATGCTAAAAGCAAGTGAAAGCAAAATCATTCATTTTACTATTGACAAACAAAAACTATCATTTTACAATAATAAATTAGAATGGATTACTGAAGCTGGAACATTTAAGCTAATGATTGGTGCTTCGTCTGCCGACATTCGTTTAACTAAAGAGTTTGAACTTGAATAACAATCAATCTGTTCTAAACTTTGACTATTCCGTTTGGTTGAATGAGCTGGTTTATCGTTAAATGATATTATCTGCCCTGTTCCTTTGCCCAACTGTCTTTTAATGAAACTGTTCGGTTAAAAACCAACTTCTCAGAAGTTGAATCCAAATCAACGTTAAAATACCCAATACGTTGAAACTGAAAATGATCCAATACATTGGCTGTTTTCAATGAAGATTCCACCTTACATCCGGTCAAAACTTTCAATGAATCGGGATTTAGTAAATCGCGGAAATCACGTTCATCGGCAGATGGATTTTCTACACTAAACAATCGGTCGTATAATCGGACTTCAGCATCCAAACAATTTGTGGCCGATACCCAATGAAGCGTTCCTTTTACTTTCCGGTTAGCTTCAGGCATGTGACTTTTGGTTTGAGAGTCATATTCAGCATAAATTTCTTCAATTGTACCATCATCATTTTTTTTGCAACCGGTACATTTAACTATATAGGCACTTTTCAGACGAACTTCTTGTCCCGGAGTCATTCGAAAAAACTTTTTTGGAGCTTCTTCCATAAAGTCATCACGCTCCATGTAAAGTTCTTTAGTGAAAATAATTTCGCGAGTTCCAGCCGAAGCATCCTCCGGATTATTGACAGTTTCCATCAGCTCTGCTTGTCCTTCAGGATAGTTGGTAATAATCAATTTTACCGGATCAAGAACTGCGTTAACCCGCGTAGCCGTTTTGTTCAAACTCTCACGGACTGAATACTCAAGCAACCCAACATCGTTTTGTGCTTCAAATTTAGTATAACCAATTTTATCAATAAAACTGTGTATTGCATCTGGAGAATATCCACGTCGGCGTAACCCACATAAAGTTGGCATTCGAGGATCATCCCAACCGTTTACCAAACCCTCTTGAACGAGTTGAAGCATTTTACGCTTACTCATTACCGTGTAAGTTAAGTTCAATCGATTGAATTCAATTTGTCTGGGTCTATAATCCGTATCTTTGAATTGGTCAATAAACCAGTCATAAAGCGGGCGGTGAACTTCAAATTCTAAGGTACACAATGAATGTGTCACTCCCTCAAAATAATCTGATTGACCATGTGCATAATCATACATGGGGTATGCTTTCCATTTCCATCCGGTGCGATGGTGAGGGTGCGAATTTATGACCCTATACATTATCGGATCGCGAAAATGCATGTTTGGCGATGCCATATCAATTTTGGCTCGGAGAATCATAGCACCTTCGGCCACTTCGCCTGAGTTCATTTTATTGAAAAGCTCCAAATTTTCTTCAATCGGGCGGTTGCGATAAGGACTTTCAGTACCTGCAACAGTTGGAGTACCCTTTTGTTTAGCTATAATTTCGGCGGATTGTTCATCAATATATGCTTTTCCTTGTTTAATCAATTCCACTGCTAAATCCCAAAGTTGCTGAAAATAATCCGAAGCATAATAGATGTCTTTCCATTTATAACCAAGCCACTGAATATCTTCCTGAATAGAGTCAACATATTCAACATCTTCTTTTACGGGATTGGTATCGTCGAACCGAAGATTACAAACACCACCATAATTTCGGGCTACACCAAAATCAAGGCAAATAGCTTTAGCATGTCCAATATGCAAATAGCCATTGGGTTCAGGTGGAAATCGGGTCTGAATCCGACCATCGTTTTTACCCTCTTTCAAATCTTGTTCCACAAAAGCCTCAATAAAATTCAGACTTTTTTTGGGAGTTTCATCAATAATTGCTTCCATAATGTTGATTAATAACAGTTTTAAACAAAAACCTCAAAGAGTACCATGTACCTTTGAGAGTTATGTCTTTTCAAAAAACTATTTTGTTCTCTTTCTTAAATTTAAATACCAATGAATTTTCTTATTCGAAGTAGCCTTTTATAATACCACGTGGTGAGTTTTTAATAAACAGCAGTATTTCATCCCTTTCTTTGGTTGCTGGCAATTCGGCTTGTATTCGTTCAATTGCATGTGAGGTGTTCATTCCCGACAAATAAATATATCGATATACATCCTGAATATCTCTTATTTGTTCGTTGCTATAGCCACGGCGACGTAAACCTATAGAGTTTATACCTGCATACGAAAGCGGTTCACGACCGGCTGTAATAAATGGAGGTACATCTTTACCAATCTTTGATCCTCCCTGAACCATTACATGTGAACCTATTCGGGTAAATTGATGTACCAATGTACCACCGCCAATTATAGCAAAATCGTCAATTTCTACTTCGCCGGCCAATTGTGTGGCATTTGCCATAATTACGTTATTACCAACAACACAATCGTGTGCAACATGACAATAGGCCATTAACAAACAATTATCTCCAACTACGGTTTTTCCTTTAGCAGATGTTCCTCTGTTTATGGTTACATATTCACGTATTGTGGTGTTGTCACCAATAATTGCTAAAGAATCTTCACCTTTGAATTTTAAATCTTGAGGCACTGCTCCAATCACTGCACCCGGGAAAATCCGACAATTTTTGCCAATTCTCACACCTTCCAATATCGTTACATTTGAACCGATTTGAGTCCCTTCTCCGATTACCACGTTTTTGTCAATCGTTACAAACGGTTCAATTACAACAGTTGAGGCAATTTTCGCATCTGGGTGAATATAAGCTAATGGTTGTTTCATTATTTCATTTTAAAGCCCATAACCCCCTTAAGGGGAAATAAAGAGCAAGTATTAATCTTGTTTTTAACTATAGAATTCTAATATTTTGTCTTAAAGTCTTCCTTCAGGAAATTTAAAGGGCCATTATTTATTTTTTACAATTTGAGCCATAAAATCAGCTTCGGTAACAATTTTGCCACCTACAAATGCAGTACCCTTCATCACTGCACATCCACGGCGAATTGGTTCAGTCATTTCAAGATGAAAAACAACCGTATCGCCAGGAACTACCTTTTGACGAAATTTTACATTGTCTATTTTCAAAAAATAAGTGGAATATCGTTCAGGTTCTTCAACTGAATTAAGTACAAGTAATCCACCTGTTTGAGCCATAGCTTCAACAATCAAAACACCCGGCATAACGGGTTCTTCGGGGAAATGCCCCATAAAAAAGGTTTCATTTACAGTTACATTTTTAACTCCAACAATTACCTTTTCACGCATTTCAATAATTTTATCAACCATCAAAAAAGGCCAACGATGTGGTAGTAATTTTTTGATTGCATTTACATCCATTAGCGGTGGAACCGTATCATCGTAAAGAGGTGCTTGCACATCCTGTTTCTTTATTTCCTTCCGAATAAGTTTGGCTACATCAGTATTAATTTTATGTCCGGGATAAGTCGCTATTACCTTGCCTCGCAAAGGTTTACCTATCAAAGCTAAGTCTCCAATCACATCTAACAATTTATGTGATGCCGGTTCATTTGCAAAATGTATCCCACCGTTCAAATAGCCTAATTTACTGGCATCCAAATGTGGTTGATGCATTAAATCGGCTAAATTATCAAACACATCCTGTGGGACATGTTTATCGTAAATCACAATGGCATTTTTTAAATCGCCACCTTTAATCAAATTCATTTTGATAAGTGGCTCTATTTCGCGTACAAAAACAAAAGTGCGTGCCGTAGAAATCTGATCAACATAATTATCTAACGATGACAAACTGGCAAATTGATTACTTAAAACACTGGAATCAAAGCCAATATGTACATCCACACTAAAAATATCATCAGGCAATATTGTTATTTTAGCTCCAGTTTCAGGAATGCTGTATTCAATTTTTTTTCGAACAATATAATAGTCTTTTTCTGCATTCTGTAATTCAATACCCGAATTTAGAATACCTTCAACAATGAATTTAGCACTTCCATCAAGTATCGGAAATTCCGGTGCATCAACTTCCAACATACAATTATCAATACCCAAGGCATACAAAGCCGACAATACATGCTCAATTGTGCTTACCTGGATCTCGCCTTTTTTCAAAACAGTACCTCGCGTGGTTTCTGTTACAAATTCTGCAACTGCATCCATTTCAGGTTGTCCATCTAAATCAATTCGTTTGATTTTTATCCCGTGATTTTCTATTGCAGGAAGGAATGTGAGTTTAATTTCCAAGCCTGAATGTAAGCCTTTTCCTGAAAGTGTAAAAGCCTGTTTAATAGTACATTGTTTCGACATTCGATTCTTAATTACATATCACGAGTAAAAAATATTACCTGCAAGATGATTTATTATTTGTCAGTATCAGTTAATTTAAGTTCCAGTTCATCTATTCGTTTTTGCATGGCATAAACTAATCTTTGAAGTTCGGGCAAATTTTTATAAACAATTGCCGATTTACGAAAATTCGATGCCGGCATTGCCGGATAGCCATGCAGTATTTGATTCGGTGTTTTTACCGTATTTGTTATTCCTGCTCTTGCTCCTATTATTGTATCGTCGGCTATTTGAACATGACCTGCTACACCCGACTGACCACCGAAAACGCAGTGTTTTCCAAGTTTTGTTGACCCTGAAATACCTGTTTGTGATGCCATAACCGTATTTTCTCCAACTTCCACATTGTGTGCAATTTGCACTAGGTTGTCCAGTTTTACACCTTTGCCAATGATTGTATTGCCCAAAGTGGCTCTATCAACTGAAGTATTTGCACCAATTTCAACATTATCTTCCAATATGACATTGCCCATTTGAGGTATTTTTTTGTAAGTACCATCTTCGCTGGGTGCAAATCCAAAACCATCGGAACCTATCACGGAACCTGAATGTAAAATGCAATTTTGACCAATAATACAATCATGGTATATTGTCACACCTGCATATAACAAGGTGTTTTGACCAATTTTGGAATTATCTTCAACGCTGCAATTGGCATGAATTGAAACATTCTCACCAATTTGAACGTTTTCGCCAATAAATACAAAGGGTGCAATGTAAACATTATCAGCCACAACCGCCGTTTTTGCTATATATGCTAAAGCTGAAATTCCTGTTTTCTTAGGTTTTGCCTCGTCTACTAACGACAATAACAATGCCAATGATTGGTAGGCATCATTTACACGAATTAATGTAGCTTTTATGGTTCCTTCGGGTCGAAAATCATTATTTACAAGAATTATACTTGCCTGACTTTCATATATATAATGGCTATACTTTGGATTCGACAAAAAACTCAAAGTGCCGGTTTTACCTTCTTCAATTTTAGAGAAGCTATGTACTTTAACGGTTGGGTTACCTTGAATTTTACCCCCTAAAATATCTGCAATCTGTTGAGCTGTAAACTCCATATAAAAAAATTTGGATGCAAAAGTACTAAACTATTTTCAATTAACCATAAAGCAGCTAAAAGTATAACGGTTTAATTCAAGTTTTATGCGTAATTTTTTACAATAATAAAAATAAAAATTCAAACTTTCATATAACAATAATAATACTTTTCAACTTTTTTGGTCAATACATTAATATTCAACATGTCAGAGGCATCGGCAATATCTTTGACAGTACCATCTTTATAAAGTATGTTAATGTTATCATCTTCTGAGCTGTAAGTGTCGGTACTTATAATTTCCTCACCCATAAAATAATTTGCATCTTGTAAACTTATTCCGAAAGTTGCAACATATTTTTCAAGTTGAGTCTGTTTGCTTTGTTGATCTATGGGTTTTGAACTTACTATTACTTTAAATAATCGACGATGAGTAAAGGCATACGATAAAG
>CAZEEB010000063.1:0-10883 GCA_964511245.1 uncultured Paludibacter sp. | reverse complement strand
TCGAAAGACAGCTGAGTTACAGTCAGCCCCAGTTGGCCACTTTGGTAACTACCCAAAATAATGAATAATTAATAATTTGTACATAAAAAATGCAACAATTATAGCTTAAAAACCACTGTTTTTAGTTATTAATTGTCAATTATTAATTATTTTGAGCCTCTTGTCGGATTCGAACCAACGACCCCGAGATTACAAATCACGTGCTCTGGCCAACTGAGCTAAAGAGGCAATGTGCTAATTATCAGCACTTATGCCGTTTAAAAAGCCGTTTAAATACTGCTATTTAAACGGCTTGCAAATGTACGGAAATATTTTAGACTACAAAACATTTACCGGAATATTTTATTTTTTAGTTGCCTTTTCTTTGTGTTTTCGAATTTGCTTATCCAATGCTTCTGTGGTTAAATCAACTGCTTCTTCAAAACTATCACAGGTTTTTGAGGCAAAAAAATCAACATTTGGAATAGATATTTTTATCTCTGCTTCTTTGTTACAAGCGGTTTCAGGTTTAATTACTTTTAAATATACTTCAATATTTTGTACTTCATCAAAATTTTTCTCAAGTTTCAACAATCTTTTGTTGATGTGAGATTCCAGAGCAGTTGTAGCATCAAAATTGATGGCTTGAATCCTTACTTTCATAATTTCCTCCTTTTTTTAAAGTGCCCGTGGATGGGCTTGTTTGTATATTTTATGTAGCTCTTCAAAGCTTGTATGAGTGTATATCTGTGTTGCAGCCAAACTGCTATGACCTAATAATTCTTTTACGGCATTTATATCTGCACCATTATTTAGTAAACTTGTGGCAAAAGTATGTCTTAGTACGTGTGGACTTCTTTTATGCATATTACTGACCTCCGACATA
Organism: uncultured Paludibacter sp.; assembly: GCA_964511245.1. Classification (GTDB taxonomy): domain Bacteria; phylum Bacteroidota; class Bacteroidia; order Bacteroidales; family Paludibacteraceae; genus Paludibacter. The sequence goes on along the minus strand of CAZEEB010000063.1, from coordinate 10,018 downwards.
CTATACTTCACTAAATTATAAACCATTTTTGGATACATTTTAGCTCCGTTTTTACGTACAAAAAGTTGGAAGTTTATATTTTCTACAGTGTAATTGCGTAGTTGAATGTATGTCTCAATTTCATCAATTAAACTTTTGTCAATCGGTATTATGCGTTGTTTATTGCGCTTACCAATAACCCGCAAACTATATTCTCTAAAATCTATGTCAGAATCTTTGATATTGATAAGTTCGGTTAAACGAATTCCCGTTTTGTAAAACATACTAATTATTAGTGTGTTTCGAACAGTTTCAAAGTTATTTGGCAGATAGGGATTATCAAGTACAGCCGACATTTCAGTGTCTTTAAAAAACGCCGGAAGTGCTTTATTTGTTTTTGGTAAAATTATTTTTAACGTTGGGTTATTGGATGCGAAAGATCTGGATAATAAAAAACGCCAAAAACTTTTTAAAGTGGAGATTTTACGGGATAGGGAACGTGTAGATAACTTATTGTTTAATAAGGATAAAACCCATTGCTGTATTTCAACGTGAGAAATTTTATGCGGGTCAAATTCCGTCGGAGTTAGTTGTAAAAAATCACAAAACTGTAAAAGGTCAGTCTGATACGACAAAACAGTATGAGAAGAATAATTCTTTTCATACTGTAAATATTGCAGGAATTCGTTCATCATAACCGTATGTTCAAATCTGCAACGAAAATAATAGAAATTATTCAGGAAAACAATTTTTTCCTAAAAAAAAAGACTATTCTTCGCCTAATTGCATTTTTTGTACATAAATCGCATGCATTTTTTCTTCGCGATCTACTACAGAAGGTTTGTCAAAGCATTGACGACGACGCAATTCTTTAACCACACCGGTTTTTTCGAATTTACGTTTGAATTTTTTTAATGCTCTTTCAATGTTTTCTCCTTCTTTTACTGGAACTACGATCATAATTACTTGTTATTTTAATATGTAAAATTTGATTTTTATTTTGGACTGCAAAGATAGAGAATGTTTTTTTAAACGCAATGCATATTTAGATAATATTTTTTGGAATGTTTCAATCAATGCTATCTAAAAGTGTCATTTAATCACACTGGATTTTTGAAAACTCTAAATTAAATAGCCATAAAATGACTTTTTAGGGCTATTTAATTTAGATTCAAATGATTAGGCGGATTGCCAAAAACAAACTTTGGGCGACACAATAGAGCCTTCTGTTTTCAAAGCTTTCATTGCTTTATCCACTTCTTTACGATCAAGACCAGTAAGCTCAACTAACTTACCTGCATTTACTGCTGTACCTGCTTTTTTCATAGCATCAAGTACGATTTGTTTTGTTTCCATGCTGTTAAAAATTATGAATTAATAATCATTTTTAAATTGTTACTTATATAATGTTTTCAAGTTTGTTTCTTTGTAATAATGTGATAAAATTTCCTTGTAAGTGTAGCCTTTTTCGCCCATTACTGCAGCTCCAATTTGACATAGACCTACACCGTGTCCCCAACCTGCACCAATTAATGTAAAGTACTGTGGAATGAGGTTTGTAATTTCAAATTTATCTACTACGAAAGCCGAACTATAAAGATGTGTATTGGACAGCCATTTGCGGATTTCGAGTTCTTTGCCAACAACAATTGTTTTTTTAGTGCCAATGATTTTCAGATTGATAATTCTGCCTGATTTACCACGTTTCAGTGGAACTAAATCTATTATCTGTCCGAATTCAATGCCTGATTTCCGACAAATTAATTCAGTAATTTCATGTTGAGTATACCTTAATTTCCAACGATAATAATCAGTTGTTTCTTGGTCATAATTATTAAGTACTTGTTTTAAAACCTCATTGTCCGAAGTTTTACAAAATGATTCGGGTAATTGTCGAATCCAGTTTTGTGCATTTTCTTCAATGCTTAAATCTAAACCTGAATTATTTTCTTTGTTGTCAATTATACTTGTTAAGTATGGATATTGCTCGTTTGCCCAACAATTTTCAAAAACTTCCGTTGCTCCACCACAGGATTTACTGAATCGGGCATCGCAAATATGACCATCGTACATCAGCACTTCACCTCGTGTGGCATCAATTGCTTTTTGTACGGTCGAATTCGTTTCCCTTGTTATTCCCTGATATCGCTGACAATGATCGTCGGCACATACATCGTAAAGAGTATGTGCATTTCTTTCGTACCACTTTATGATTAATTCGTCAGTATTTTCTTGAAAGACAGTATTATTGTCAGATTCTTTTTTCGTAACTTCAGGTAGTTTTCCCCTTCGGTTTCGCTGTGGGGAGTTCATCGGGTTTTTTAACACCCAACTTCTGGAAATTACAGCATGAGCTTTCAAAAGTTCTTCGGAAGCTGAGGCGCTCATTTCGCTCGATATTACGCTTGTGAGATAATTCTCAACTGTTATTTCATTTATTGCAATTAATTTATTGTTTTCGACTATCAATTTTAATGATCCTTTAAAACATTGGTTTTCTTTTCGTTCCCAATGAAATCCTATGCCAATAACTACATCCATAAGTTCAAAAGAACAATCAGTTTCGAGGGGCACAAGCGTTAATTTGTTAAAAGAAAGTCCTTCTAACATTACTTTTCCTTCTTGGACTAAAGCTTGTTGATTGCCGGAAAAAACCGTTTTATTTGGAGTTGAAAAATTTCCTTTCAGATTAAATTTTATTGAATCTGAAGTTAGTATCCCTATTTGAATTAATGGTTCAGTCATTTGAAACTTTTATAAACTAACTTGTTGCAGAATATCAACAATATCTTCCTTTGTTATTTTGTTAAAATGACTTTCAACCGGAGTTATAAAGATACCTCCAAGTTCCACAGTGGCAGGACTAATGAGTAATTTCTCGTTTTCATTGGCACTGTATTGCCATGGGCGAAAGGTTTTGCGTGGAAGTACAAAAACAAACCATTTGTCGGATACATAATTACAGATTATGTTCATCATGGGTTCATTCTCAGTGATATTAGACTGAGAAGTGGAAATGGTTGCCAGATGTTTATATAATTTCTCAAATGCGTCAATGGCACTTTTTATATCAAATGATTCGATACAATAGACCGTTCGTAAATAGTTTTTAAGTTGATATAGTTTCATATTGTCAGCTTTTACGAGCAGTTCAGCGTGTGTGTGTTTCAATCGATTATAGTCATTAATAAGCGGTAAGAAATCTTTAGTTCCGGCCTGAAAATGCATGTGATCGGGTGCAGATGCACCACATTTTGGACCGTTGTAAAAAATCACATATTTATCTAGCTTTTTAGCCAACCGAAGCATGTGATTAAAAAAGGGCAAAATTTGTTGCTCAATATGTTGTTTGTAAACAATGCTAAAATGTTCTGGAAAAATAGGGAAGGGATTTATTAAAACTTCAAACTCATCGGCATCGATTCCTTTTTGGGCAGGAGGTCGATTTTCTGTACACAAAAAACAAGCCCTGTCAGCAATGCTTTTCGAATCTGTTTTTGCGGCAGAAGAAATGATACGTGCAGGATTAAACTGGACTTTAAACTCAAAGTCTCCAAAATCGAATACTTTAGTTTGTCTGGTTTTCAAATTGGCGTAGGATTTTGCTGCCAAATCCCAATTTGAAAGCTGTTCCTGAATAAATTCATTCATTTTTAAATCCATTTCTTGACTCATATAGCATAAAAAATGTGATTGTCAGATTTTTATGTTATTAAAATATCCTTTGTAATTTTCAGTATTCAAATCACTGTCGGTAAATATTTCTAAAACAGTGGCATTGATTGAATTTAACAATGAAGCTATTGAAGTGCTTAAATCTTCAGTACTTTTGCAAGCAATATAATCTAATCCATAGGCTTCAACTAACGATTTTATTTTTACATGATGAGATGTAGTAAAAAAATCTAAACTATTAGACATTAATTCTTTATCACCGATAAAACGGAAAATATTGCCTCCGTTATTATTCATAATAATAATTTTAAGATTTTTAGCTGTGTAGTTGTTCCAAAGTGCATTCGAATCGTAAATAAATGATAAATCACCAGTCAGAAATACCACTGTATGGTCAGATGCATAAGCATATCCGGCCGCTGTAGACATGCTGCCATCAATTCCCGAAGTGCCACGATTACATAAATAGGTTAAATCATTTCGGGCAGGAAAAAGCTGAGTCCAACGTACAGAAGTGCTGTTTGCTAATTGCAAAATCGTATCAGTCTTGCTTTGTTTCAGCAATTCAGCCGTTATGGTCATATCCGAAAGCGATGTAGCACTGACAAAAATTTCGTGTAGAGATTTAACTATCTCCATTTCTGAGTGATATATATTTGAGAAATCACTTTTAACTTTCCCGAAAGGCATTTTGGTAAGCACATCATTTGCAAAGCCTGGTATTATCGTTGTTAGGCTTTTGTATGTGTCTACATAAGGCATTGAAGACTCAATTTGCCATTGTTCAGTTGCAGGATTTGTTCGCAAAAATATTTTTAATTGTTTGCAAATAACAGAATGACCTACGGTTATCAACAAGTCTGGAGTGAAATTATTTAAATTTTCCTTTGAATTTATTCTTGAAAATAATGATTCCAATTGAGTAATTATATTTTCAGCAGACAGGTTGGATAAATTTTCAGCCAAAACAACCACATCCGGTTCTTTAGCTAACTTTTTTGCCAATGCGATTAATTCTTTGTTTTTAGGAAAAACGCCAAAAACTACCAGCTTTTTTTTATGTTCTAACCAGCTTTTTTGCAATTGTTCCAGCTTGCTTGCATTGAGATTATGATTGGTTGAAAGTGTTTTGATAATTTTTGGAAAGCTATGAGATTCAGGCAATGCAGTATAAATTGGTTCTCGTAACGGGACGTTAATTTGCACAGGTCCTTGAGGATAGCTAATTGCTGTATCGATGGCTTGCGAAACTTGTCGATCGGAGAAATATAAATCAACATCAATTAGCGTATCAGTAGGTAATTCAAAGTTGGCTTTTATATAATTATTAAAAATATTAGTTTGTTTTAAGGTCTGACCATCAGCCTGATCAATCATTTCAGCTGGGCGATCGGCCGTAAAAATGAGTAAAGGTAGATTTTGATAATATGCTTCGGCAATTGCCGGCGCAAAATTTAGTACTGCTGTGCCGGATGTACAAACCAAAGCCACAGGCTCGTTACTTTGCTGAGCTATACCGAGTGCAAAATATGCAGCTGAACGTTCATCGGTAATGCTCAAACAGTCAATCTTTGCATAGGAAGTAAAGGCAAAAATAAGCGGAGCGTTACGCGAGCCTGGAGCAATTATCACTTTGCGTACTCCCTGTTGATAACAAATTTCGGGTATATTTTTAATTCCCTGTCGGAAATGGTTCATGCTTTTAAATATTTAGTTTATCAACGGAAAAAAGTTAAGAATTTATTCATTTATCACATTGAGCAAAGTCAACATTTTATTCTCAGTTTCGGTCCATTCATTTTCGGCAACAGATGCGGCAGTAATTCCTGCGCCACTGTATAATATCAGTTGATTTTCAAGTAATTGCAAACAACGTAAATTTACAAATACATTTGTATTTTTATCAATATTGACAGGTCCAAGAAAGCCGGTATAATAAGCCCTGTCGTGTTTTTCGTTAGCCAAAATAAATTTGCGAGCCTCTGCTTTGGGCAAACCACCAACCGATGGAGTTGGGTGTAAAGCATTCAAAAAAAGACCCAATTTATTTTTAAGCTCAAGTGCCGGAAACTTAAAAACTGTTTTTAAATGAATCAGATTAGCTGCCTGGTAATTGAATGGTCCACTGACCGTTATGTTTTTTGTGCCTAAATTAAGTAATGTTTCATTTACAAAATCGCTAACAATTTTTTGCTCTATTACTTCTTTTTCACCCCAGCAATATGCGTCAATATCTAAATTAGTTGCAACTTGAGTACCTGCTACCGAAACTGTTATAGCTTGTTCTTCATTTACTGTGATTAAAGGCTCTGGTGATGCTCCCATCCAGATTCCAACTTCGGGCATTTGCAACAAATATACAAATGCGTGTGGATATTGTTGACAAAGTTTTAAAAAAATCGTTTCTGCCTCAAAATGCTCAGGAATATCTTCGCGCCGAGTTTTTGAAAGCACTACTTTGTTAAAAACGCCTTGATTTAAAATATCAACAGCTTTGTTTACATTATCAGTGAAATCATTAAATGATGTGGTATCATTAGCGTTTGTCTCCCTTTTTTTGTTCAAAAACAATAAATTATTGTTTAGATTATCAATAAATCCGAGCTCAATTTCGTTATCATAACACACACAATCTGGTGTAAGTAAATAAATATCTGAATTTTCAGTTACATCAAATGCTGAAATTATAAAACCGCTTTTAGTGTTAATATTGTCTATAGAGTAAAGTTTCTCAGGCGCTGAATGTTGCTGTAGCAAGCTTACAATTTTGGTTTCAAGTGGCAATCGATATGATACAAAAGGGATGTTTTGTTTAAGTAAAACCTTCTGTAAGTCTATTAATTTCTGATATTTATTAACGATATTTTCCATGCCAAAACCTTACACTTTGTTTCCCGTTTCAGGGCTTAGATTTTATTTTTTATAGGCACAATTCGGTTGGTAAGTCTGCAAAGTGAAATTAATTTGCCTGTTTTATCTTCAACTCTTATTTCCCAAACATGTTGTGTTTTGCCACGATGGATTAAAGTGCCTATGCCAAAAACTTCGGCTTCAGAGGTTGTTGCCACATGACTAGCACTTATTTCAACACCAAGAACATAAAATTCTGCGGGGTCTACTATCGCTATTGATCCCGCACTGCCGACTGACTCAGCCAAAGCCATTGTGGCACCACCGTGCAAGCGTTTCATGGGTTGAAAAGTTCGTTTGTCAACAGGCATTTTTGCCACAATTTTTCCTTCTGATACTTCAGTATACACTATGTTAAGATGCTCCATCAATGTATCTTTACATAAACTATTTAGTAAGTTGCAGTTCATTTTGTTTAATTTTTTTACTCGCTTGCAAAGATAATAAATAATCGCCTCGATGTTGCGTTTAGTATTTCAATTCCAATAATTTCAAATTCAATTTAAATAACGATTAACTATTCGCAGCTATTGGAACAATATTTGATAGAGTGAAATTATTTATTACATTTTAAATTTATAACTATTTTTACAAATCTCAACTCCATTTTAGGAAATATGAAAAGAAAACTCTAATTTTGCACACCATTATAATCGATTAATCTTCTGTTTTTTTTTCAAAAATTTATTAGAAAAAACAATATTTCATGAATAAACCAAATACTGATGAGTTGAAGACTATCGGAATTTTTAACGATAGTTTTCCTCCCATCATGGATGGGGTATCACTTGCCACAAAAAATTATGCATATTGGTTGCATCAAAAAAACCAGCCTGTATGTGTAGTAACTCCAAAATCTCCAAATTACGTTGATAACGAACCGTATCCAATTTATAGATACAGCTCCATGCCTATTTTTATGCGTAAACCATATCGATTTGGTTTACCTGATATTGATTTATCATACAAACGACAAATTAACAAAATCCCCTTTTCATTGGTGCATGCACATTGTCCGTTTAGCTCAGGTAAAGAAGCTTTACGCATTGCCCGGAATCAAAATATTCCAATTGTTGCTACCTTTCATTCAAAATACAAATTGGATTTTGAGCAATCGACCGGAAATAAATTCATTGCTCGTCAAATGACGAATCAGATAATCCGTTTTTTTGAAAAAGCTGACGAAGTTTGGATTCCACAAGCCTCGGTAGAAGAAACAATTCGTGAATACGGATTTAAAGGTAAGGTTGAAATTGTGGATAATGGAAATGATTTCGCAACGAATGAACCAATTTTGCCAATTAAAAAATCCGCACGTAAAGTATTGAATGTTGATGATAAAGAACTTGTGTTTTTATTCGTTGGTCAACATATTTGGGAAAAAAACACACGATTAATTGTTCAATCATTGGCACTAATAAAAGAATTGCCGTTTAAAATGTTTTTCGTAGGAGTTGGTTATGCAGCTAATGATCTTAAACAGTTGGTCAATGATTTCGGATTGAATGAAAAGGTGAAATTCGAAGGAATGATTTCGAAGCGAGATGATTTAATGCAGTATTACGCCGCCGCCGATTTATTTTTATTCCCCTCAATTTATGATAACGCACCACTTGTTATTCGCGAAGCAGGTGCCCTTCATACCCCTTCGGTATTGGTTGCGGGTTCGTCGTCGGCTGAAAATATAAAAGATGGAATAAATGGGTTTTTAACTGAAAATTCAGTAGATTCCTTTTCATCCAAATTACGTGAGTTGATAAATTCGCCTGAACAAATCAGACAAGTAGGATTAAATGCTTCTCAAAGTATTGCCCGCACTTGGGAAAGTGTAACCGATGAAGTACTTGACCGCTATAAACATTTAATACAACGCAAATGAAAGCAAATGTTCAGTTGGTAGAAAAAAAAGATTCTAAACCATTTAAAACTTATCAGGTTCTTATACCTGTTTTGCTGGGTTTTTTTGTAATTGGCTGGCTTTTCATTCGAGAATTTAAATCCACAGCATTAACTTTCAACTTCACAATGCTAAGTGCAGTTTTTATTTTATTTGCATTTGTTTTAATGATGTTGCGTGATTTTGGGATGATGTGGCGTTTTAGATTGCTGACAGATAAGGATTTATCGTGGAAACAAGCATTTCACATCAATGTATTGAGCGAATTTACATCGGCAGTTACACCTGCAGTTGTTGGAGGTTCAAGTTTGGTAGTTATTTTTCTGATTAAAGAAGGTATAAATGCCGGTAGAAGTACAACGATTATGTTTGTCAACCTTTTACTTGATGAATTATTCTTTTTGGTTGTATGTCCGTTAGTTTTTTTATTTATCCCATTAAAAGAGCTTTTTAATTCATCTTCTGTTATAGTTTCTACTTTTGGTATTGTGTTTTTAAGTCTGTATATCACACGATTAGTATGGACGAGCATCATGTTTATCGGAATTTTCAAACGCCCGAGCTGGATACGACATATTTTATTAACACTTTTCAAACTTCCGGTTTTAGGACGTTGGTATTCAAATGTAGATTCGCTTACAAATAATTTAGTTCAAGCTTCTAAAGAAATTGGAAGTCATTCCTATTGGTTTTGGATTAAAGCATTTGGAATGACGCTATTAACCTGGTCAGCTCGTTTTTTGGTTGTAAATGCTGTTTTTATGGCTTTTAGTCCCGATGCAATTAATCATTTGGTGGTATTTGCCCGCCAATTGATTTTGTGGGTTTACATGGTTGTTAGTCCAACTCCGGGTGGCAGTGGAGTTACAGAATATGCCTTCAAAGAGTACTACAGCGATATTTTTCACTCGGAAAGTGATGTTATTTTTGTAACACTTATTTGGCGATTAATTAGTTATTATTTGTACCTTTTGCTTGGAATGTTTGTAATCCCAAACTGGATAAAAAAATCGTTTGGAAAAGGAAATTTGTAAATAACATAATCTCAAATACTTTATAATCAAAGTAAAAACCTAATAAAATAATGAAAAAAATAATATTAATACTTACACTAGCATTCACTATTCAGGGAATTTTTGCTTGCACTAATTTCTTAGTTGGCAAAGCCGCCACATTGGATGGTTCAACATTAATATCTTACAATGCCGACTCTTATTTTTTGTTTGGCGCATTATATCACTATCCGGCAGGCAGTTATGCTCAGGGAACTATGCTGGATATTCACGAATGGGATACTGGAAAATACCTGGGAAAAATTAAACAGGTAGAAAAAACATATTCCGTTATTGGTAATATGAATGAACATCAATTAAGTATTGCTGAAACAACTTTTGGAGGGCGACCCGAACTTGTTGATACTACAGCTGTAATGGACTATGGCAGCTTAATTTATGTTACATTGCAACGTGCCAAGACTGCACGTGAGGCTATAAAAGTGATGACTGATTTAGTTGCAGAGATCGGAAGAGCACACGTCTGAACTCCAGTCACCTGAAG
>CAZEEB010000062.1:0-10884 GCA_964511245.1 uncultured Paludibacter sp. | reverse complement strand
CCTTCTTTTCGTAGGTGCGGATAAGTTTCATGCCATACGGACTTATTCTGCAACCACCACCGTCTTTGCCTCCTTTTTGCCGGAGTACTATCGGTACAGGCGACAACTGATTCATTTTGTCCAACAGATGCCAGGCGTGCTGGTACGACATTTTCAGGTTTTTAGCTGCTGCATGTATAGAACCATCAACCGCAACTTGTTTTAAAAGCCGGATTTGGGGACCACCGAGAAACAATTCACCTTCGCGGTAAAATGAAAGTTCGGCAGCCATGTTAAAAGCTTGTTGATTCAGCATACTTATCAATCAGTCATTGTCAGTGAATTTGAATTCACTATTTGTGCACCAAAATGAATTATATTCCCTCAAGGCATTTCAATTGCTGTGCCAGAAACATAACTGCATGAAATAAAGACACTTATCGTTATAAAGTAAGACAAAGTCATGTTTTGTTCATACTAGAATGTACGGAAATAACAATAAGAATTACCAGAATGTAGGATTTTAATCTGTCTCAATTATCTGAAATCGAATTTTCAATTAATATTGACTTGTAAACTTTAGATCTGTTATTTTTGAGATAGATTTCAGCTCGGGAAAGTATAATCTGCTGATTGACGGAAAATTAATCGGACAATTTCGTTGAATTGAAAAAAACAAATTGTCCATATCCAATTGGCATTCAATTTTGGCAAATAACCACCATACAGTACATCCACGTGGGTTGATTGGGTACTTTCAGCCAAACAATTTTTCCAAAAAACTTCGAATTATTGAAAAATCTCAATCTAAGCATCATTGTCTTCGTTTATCCACTTTCCGGTGATTTTCTGCTGACAATGAGCAAAATTGCTAATTAGTAGAATTGTTATTAATATAATATTTGTTTTCATGAAAAATATCTCCGTTTAATTGTGAATCTATTGGCTCTATTTTCTTAATCCCCCTTCAGGGGGTTTGGGGGCTAATTCAGCTGCAAATTAAAGGCACAACAATGCAAGTGCAATTGAAAATAAGTTGAATTGAACAAAAGGAAGGTTGAATTGAACAGAATTTATTGGGGAATTTCAATCCATTCTAAAAACGGACTGACTTTGAGGTTCTAACATTTATCAATCATGTGTTTTTTAATTAACAATCCCATTTTACTGTAATATAATCTACATTCACTGTAAATTTTACATAAAATATAATTTAATTTTCCCAGGATATACTACAGAATAATTATTACATGATTTTAAGAATTGTAGCTATTTATATTAAAATTTGTATTATAGCTATTTTTTATGAATAAACGTTCGATCTTTTAACTAAAATATATTGCTTTGACTGTAAAAAAGCTATATTTGTTTACATCATCAACTATCTAATGCAGTTAAAATGGAAAAAATACTACAAATTCTTAGTCTTCGAATTGGCAATTTTCATATTGGATTAAATATAGAACAAGTTGAAAAGATAATACCTGCTCAATCAGTAATTGAATTGTCAGAAAAACCGGAATTTCTAAAAGGATTAATCAATTATTTCGGTGAGGTAATAGCTGTTGTTGATTTGAGGAAACGGTTAAATATAAGTTTGAAAGATATAGAAGTGTCAGATAAGTTTGTAATTGTAAAAACAGTTGATCACAAACTTGTTCTTATTGTAGATGATATAGTTGATCTTAAACCGTTTCATGATGAAGATATATCTATTTCAAATGCCATTTATTCGGGTATGAAATTCATTTCTGTATTAACAGTAAGCGAAAATATTGTTTATATATATGATATTGACGAGTTACTGAATAAAAATGAAACAGTTGAATTAGAATCATTTATTCAAAATTACAGCCTAAATGTTGCAGTATAGCTCCGAAAATATTAAATGCATAAGTGACCAGATTACCCACTTGTTTGGACTACAGTTTCCACCAAACCGGGAAACTGATTTAATGCGTGCGGTAAAAAGTGCTGCTCAAGTATTTAATATAGGTTTGAATGAAGTACAATTGCTCCAATGGTTGTGTAATAAGCGATTATCGAAAGAAGAAATTAGTGAACTATCGGAAACATTAACAATAAATGAAACCTATTTTTTCCGGGAAAAAACTGCACTCGAATTAATTAGTGAGAAAGTAATTCCTGCTATTATTAGAGATAGAAATATCAATGAGTTCCCTATTAGAATCTGGAGTGCTGGCTGTAGTTCGGGTGAAGAACCATATAGCATTGCCATGTGGCTTTACGACCATTTTCCGGAGTTAAATACTAAGAATCTTACAATACTCGCCACTGATATAAGTCCTTTAGCTATAAAAAAAGGGCTCATTGGAGAGTATTCTGAATGGTCTTTTAGAGAAACATCAGGAAATACGCGCCAAAAATACTTTTGCAAACAAGGAAATAAAAATATCATCAATAATGAGATAAAAAAAACAGTTAGCTTTTCATTTTTGAATCTTTCAAAAAACTCATATCCATCTTCAACAACAAACACAGAACAGTTCGACGTGATTTTTTGCCGAAACGTATTGATGTATTTCAGTCCGCAAGTTATTAAAGAAGTCAGTGCCCGTTTTTTTAAAGCTCTGACTAATACCGGCTGGTTTATTTCGAGTCAGGTTGAATTAAACGATGAATATTTTGGAAACTTCAAACGAGTGACTTATAAGAATGGTATTTTCTATACTAAACCTACTATACTTCAACCCAAAGAAGTACAATTCACAAACTTGAATATGGAAATTCAAGAGATTACAAATTGCCAATCATTTAAAACTAAAGTCAAAAAAAACCAAACTAAAACTCTTGATTCAGATGCAAAAAAACAGAATAACCCAATAAATGCTAATTTGCATATCAATAAAACTGAGCCCGTAATTTCAACTCAAGTAGATTTCAAAATAAATTACGAGTTTAATTTCGCTAAAGTAAAAGAACTTTCAAACTCTGGCAATTACCGTGCTTCCATTGAATTAATTCATAAATTGCTATGTGCTTACCCTCAAAATGCTGATTTGTATTATTTGTACGCCAACATTTTATATGAAATAAATGAACTGGAGCAAGTTGAGGTGCTTTTAAACAAAACACTTTATTTGAATCATACGCATTTGGATGCAGCATTATTAATGGCATATACACTGAAAAAACGAAAAAAAGAAGAACAATCAATACGTTATTTCAAACAGGCAGTCAGTATAATTTCTGAAGAATGTATTGCAAAAAAGTCGGAAGCAAAGATAGACTATGACCGGCTACTAACAACCGTAAAACATGAGATAGAACTAATCAACAATCAAACTTTTCACTAATTATTATGCTTACAGACAATGAAATTCTTCAGAAAAGAGCTATTAAAACAGCTATAAAACCAAAAGTTATAACAGAAACGAACAAAGATTTATTTGCATTTCTACAATTTAAACTAATTAAAGAGGAATATGCAATTGATTACAATCTAATTACAGAAGTATTCTCACTTCGGGATATAACTCCTATTCCGGGCACACCACCGTATATTATGGGGGTTGTGAGTCGTAAAGGGCGTATTATTTGCATAGTAAATCTTAAAATTCTTTTCGGAATTAAGCAAACTAACCTTACCGAAATGAATAAAGTTATAAGTATCCGAAATGGAGACAATGAATTTGGCATAGTTGCCGATTCAATTGATGGAATAACCGAAATTGATTTATCCTTACTCAGTGAGCCACCAGGAAACATTGAAAATAAAGAAAAATTTTTGCAGGGAGTAATGCCAAATGGCTTAATAGTCATAAACGGAATAAATCTGATAACCAACAAGAAACTTTGTATTGAATAATCTATAATTTAAAAAGAAATATCATGGAATCAAAAATTAAAATGGATATGAAACTTAAACTGATATTGAGTTTTGTAAGTATTATTTTAGCAGTTGGGTTGTTAATAGTTCTAACTGTATTAAACATCAATCGAATCACTACGATTGAAGATGAAATTACCAACCATTATGAAATCAGAAGTTTGATGGGTGATGTAAAGTCATTAGAAAATGAAAAGAGAGCATTAACTATTGAGGTGTTAGTTACAAATGACGTTCATAAATTAGCCCTAATTCATCAGATTGATATTAAAAATAACGAAATTGATTCTGTAATGAACAAAATATCAAGCTATAATTCAGGATATCCTAATTTTATTCCAATGTTTAATGAATTAAAAATGAGTATAGTATCATTAAAAAAAGAAAATGATATTATGCTAAAGATGATTCAGAATAATAAAAACGAAGCAATTCAATTATTTTACAACTCATTAGACGAAAAATTCAATCAGATAGATTTAGAAATCAAGAAAAACCATTCGATCCTGGAAGCTGCTAAACTCGAACATGTAACCGAAGGAAGAGGCATTAGAACAACTGTATTTATATTTACCCTTACCGGTGGTATAGCACTTATTATCCTCACTATGTTTTTAATGTTTACAGTAATCAGAATGTTGAAGAATATTGCGTTTGAGATTCGCAACGGGGTGAATATACTTGGCACTTCAGCATCGGAAATTTTAACTACAGTAACAGAAATCTCAACCGGAGCGGCTGAAACTGCAACTGCCATCTCTGAAACTACCACAACGGTAGAAGAAGTGCGACAAACAGCCATGCTTTCTAATCAAAAAGCACTTTCGCTACTTGAAAGTTCACAGCGTGCTGCCGATTCCGTGGAAAAAGGAAAAGAAGCTGTATATAAAGTATTTGAAGCTATTAAACGAATTGATACCCAGATGGGAGTAATTTCCGACACTGTAGTAAAACTTGCAGAACAAAACCGAACCATTGGTGATATAACATCCAGTGTTGCCGATATAGCTGACCAATCTAACTTATTGGCTGTAAATGCTGCCATTGAGGCTGCTAAAGCGGGTGAACAAGGTCGTGGATTTGCAGTTGTTGCTAATGAAATCCGATCCTTAGCCGATCAATCAAAAAAAGCTACCATTCAGGTAAAAGAAATTCTCAATGAAGTTAACAAATCTGTTAATCAGGCTGTTGCAGTAACTACTGAAGGATTAAAAGCAGTGGAAGAAAGCCGTGTTCTTGTCTCTGAAAGTGGAAATGTTATTGAATTACTTTCTGAAAATGTAGAAGAAGCTACTCAGGCCTCCATGCAAATATCATCATCCAATCAGCAACAAAAAGCAGGTATGGAACAAATTGTACCTGCAATGGAAAACATAAAACTGGCAAGTGAACAAAATGTAAGTGGCATAAAACAGGCTCAGGCAGCTGCTCACGATATGAGTAACCTTGGACAAAGTCTGAAAGCAATAATACTGAAGTTCAATTTATAAATTTCATAACATAGGTATATGAATAAAAACATGGATGAATTTCTGCTTGAGCTACTTTCTGATTATAAAACAGAAGCGGCTGAACATATTCAGACCATTCAAAATGGATTGATTCAATTAGAAAATGAATCTGACGAAGCCATTCGAAAAGAGCTTATTGAAGTTATTTACCGCGAAACTCACAGTCTGAAAGGAGCTTCAAGAGTTGTAAATCAATCTGAGACTGAAAAGATTTGTATGAGTCTGGAGTCACAGTTTAGTTTGCTAAAACGTGCACCTATCGGATTAAATCATGATTTTTATACTTTATACAATAAAACATCTGATTTATTAGCAGCATTTATTACAAGTATCGGAGTGCCTGAAAATAAACCGCCTGTTAATGCATTACAACAAACACTTCGAAACCTTGACCTTTCATTAGAATCATTACAAGCACAGATTATAAAAAACAGCTCACAAACAATAGAAACAGTTAAGGGAGTTGCCTTAGAACCAGATTCAGATGCTCTAACCAAAGTAGAACCGGAAATCGACCAATTGGCAACCAAAACTAAAAACATTGATAATGAAACAATTAGAATTAATGTAGAAAAGTTAAATAGTATTCTGCTACAATCGGAAGAATTTGTAACAGCTAAAAACTCGTTTGAATATTTTGCTAAGGAACTACAAAAACTCAATAATTCTTTTGCAGATTATAAAAGGAATTTACAGAACAAAACATCTAATTCGAATAATGAATTTAATCAAACAAAAAGAAATAATTCATCAGAATCCCTGAAAAAATTCGATGAGGATTTTAGTTCTTTAAGCAAGCAATTTCAGCTATTCAGGCATTCATTTGAACGTCAGATAAATGATTTACAGACAGATATAAAAAAAACATTAGTTATTGAATTTAGAAACTTGTTTGTTTCTGCACCTAAATTAGTTCGAGACCTTTGCGTACAATCGGGTAAGCAAGTGGAAGTACAGATTACAGGTGATGATATTGAAATTGATCGCCGAATTCTGGAAGATATGAAAGATCCAGTTATGCATTTATTACGAAACTGTGTTGATCATGGCATTGAATTACCTTCACAGCGAGGCTTAATTGGAAAACCGGAGAAAGGCTGCATCAAAATTCAAATACAGATATTACCCGATAAAAAAATAGAGGTCAGTATCAGCGACGATGGCGTTGGAATAAACACAAAAAAAATAGTAGAAAAAGCCCTAAAATCAAATTTAATAAGTGCTCAGGAGGCTAATGAACTTAATGAAAAGCAAAAACTAAAGTTAATATTCAGTTCCGGATTAAGTTCTTCTGAAATTATTACCGATATTTCAGGACGCGGGCTGGGTATGTCAATTGTTGAAGAAAAAGTTATTAAAAATGGCGGTACAGTAGATGTTTATTCTGAACTAAACAAGGGTACCACATTCAAAATTATACTTCCTCAAACATTGAATGTATACAGAGGTGTACTCATTAAATCGGCTGGTAGCTATTTCACAATTCCAGTAGGATTTATTGAAAAGGTTATAAGAGTAAATATAAGTGATATACGCACCGTAGAATCAAGAAAATGTATTTTTTATGGAGATAAAAGTGTTGCAGTTCACGAACTTTCTGATTTAATTGGAATTTCAGGCAGCAAACAACAGAATTTCAAATCACAGAATTTACACATGATGATTCTTAAATTTGCGAGTAAATTTCTTGCAATAATAGTTGACAAGGTAAAAGGAGAATTTGAAGGAATACTCAAAGATATGGGCCCTCAACTCCGGCATGTACATAAAATCTCAGGAGTTACAATGTTGGGCAACGGTAAACTTGTATGCGTGCTTAATGTTGCCGAACTAATTGAACATTCCAATTTTCATATTTCAAATACGGATATTAACTATCCTGACTCAGATAAGCCTGAGATTCAAAAACGCATACTGATAGCTGAAGACTCAATTACAATCCGTTCCATGTTAAGGAGTTACGTGGAAAATGCAGGTTATTATGTAAAATTAGCTGTTGATGGTTTACATGCCTATCAGTTACTTCAACAGGAACAATTTGACTTAGTGGTTTCGGATGTAGAAATGCCACGTATGAATGGCTTTGAGTTAACTGCAAAAATTAGAGAAAATGCCGGTTATTCTGATATGCCGGTCATTCTGGTTACAGCCCTTGAAAGTACTGACGATAAACAACGTGGACTTGAAGCCGGAGCAAATGCCTATATTATAAAAAGTAGTTTTGAACAAAGCAATCTGTTGGACACTATCAAAAGATTGGTTTAAATC
Source organism: uncultured Paludibacter sp. (assembly GCA_964511245.1). Lineage (GTDB taxonomy): Bacteria > Bacteroidota > Bacteroidia > Bacteroidales > Paludibacteraceae > Paludibacter. The sequence goes on along the minus strand of CAZEEB010000062.1, from coordinate 3,276 downwards.
ATTAATTACAAGTGAAATACACGATATGGAAAAAAATAAAATTAGAGTATTGATTGCTGAAGATTCTGTTTTAATACAGAAAGTGCTGAAAAATATGATTGAAAATGATGATAGATTTGAGTTGGTTGGTGTGGCAGCGAATGGTAAACAAGCAGTAGAATTGACTCAAAAGCTAAAACCGGATGTAATCAGTATGGATGTGAATATGCCTGAACTTGATGGTGTTGGCGCTACCAAACAAATAATGGACATTCAACCTACACCAATAGTAATAGTTAGCAGTTATTATAATTCGTCGGAAATTGAACTTGCCATTCGGGTACTTGATGCAGGTGCAGTTACAATTATGGAAAAGCCAAACGGACCCGGACACCCAAAATATGATTATACACTTCGGACATATTTAAACAGATTGAAATCTATGTCGGAGATAAAAGTTGTCCGTCGGAAAAATAAGGATAGTGAGAATAAAGAAGTGCTTGTTAAAACTGAAAAAAACACAAAATACACATACAGCGGTAACTTCAGATTTAGCATACTCGTTGTAGGTGCATCGGCCGGAGGTCCTGAAAGTGCTCGTCAGTTATTCGAAAAGTTAGCTTCCGATTTCCCTTTACCAATCGTTTTTGTACAACATATTGATTCTCATTTTGCTGATGGTTTTGCGGTTTGGCTAAATAGTTATTCCAATATTCCGGTAGTAATTGCATACGATAATCAGGTACCCGAAGCAGGAAAAATTTATATGCCACCGGGAGGTAAGCATATCATAATTGACGACAATAATCATCTAAAATTAGTCAATGAAACAGTTCAAAACGTAGCTGTACCATCCGTCAACAAACTTTTTGAATCGGCAGCTAAGGTCTATGGTTCAAAAACAATTGCAGTAATACTTTCGGGCATGGGACGTGATGGAGCCGAAATGATGAAAAAACTCAGAAATGAGGGAGCTTATACTTATGCACAGGATGAAAAAACCTGTTTGGTATACGGGATGCCTAAAGAAGCATATAATTTAGGTGCAGTGATAAAAATGCTAAGTCCTGCTGAAATTTCAGCAGATATTTCGGCTTTAATAAGAAATAACTTGTAAAATTATTTTTGAAATTATGAATACAGTTAAACTCAGAATCGGAACCGGATATGTTCTGGCCGCCGAAGACTCATTGGTTCAGGCTAAAAAACTTGAAGCAATTTTGTCGAAAAACGATATCAAATTTGTAATTTGCAAAAATGGCGAGGAAGCTTATGCTCAAGCTCTTATTGAAAAACCGACTTTGGTTATAAGCGATATTATTATGCCGGGTATGAATGGTTATGAATTTTGTGAAAAACTTAAATCAGAGAAATCTACTAAACATATTCCGGTAATTCTATTGACTTCTCTACAAGATCCACATGATATAATCAAAGGTCTTCAGGCTGGTGCCGACAATTTTATATCAAAGCCATACGATGAGAACTTTTTGTTAAATCGAATGAACTATTTGCTCGAAAACATAAACATTATTGATGATTTTTCGGATCATGATAAAGTGAGTTTATTATTTGAAAATGTGAAATATGAAATTAATTCAGACAAAAAGCAGATTATTGACCTACTACTTTCGGTTTACGAGGCGGCAATTTTAAGAAATAATGAATTATTGTCAATTAAAAATCAACTTGAAGAAGCCAATAGTTCACTTCAGCAAGCCAATGAAGACTTATCATCCTTTGCTCACACCGTTTCACATGATTTAAAATCTCCGCTTACAGCTATCATGGGATTCAGCAGATTACTTATTGAGAATCAGCGATGTCAATGCTGTAAAACAGAGTTTAGCTATATGGATGCAGTACATAAGTCTTCTGGTTTGATGTTGAACCTGATAAATGATTTATTAAATTTTGCAAAATCAAACAAAGTAGAAGTTCAAAAAAAAGACATCAATCTGTCACAGATAGTTTCTGAAAAAATGATTGAAGTCAGAATGCGAATTCCAAATCAAGAACTTGCTCTACATATCAGTCCTGAAATTTATGTGTTTGCAGACCCCAATTTAATGAATATAGTTTTTGATAATTTGCTGGGAAATGCCTTAAAATATTCACATAAAAAAGAAATATCTGAAATCAGCTTTGGCAAAATAGAGCAATTTGGCAAAAATATTTATTTTGTAAAAGATAATGGAGCCGGATTTGATATATCAAAATCCGACAAGTTATTTCAACCATTCCAGCGACTACACAATTCGAGTGAATTTAAAGGTACGGGTGTTGGTTTATCAACCGTAAAACGCATTATTGAACGTCATGGAGGCCAAATCTGGGCAGAATCTGAAATTGGTATTGGTTCTATTTTTTACTTCACCTTAGGATAAAGTTCAATTCATAAGATATTTACAAAGAGAATTATCCCAATTAAATTGCTATAATATTGTAATACAATTACTTAACACAAGTCACAATACCTCAGCACTAACGCGGATTTGCAAACCATGTCAAAGAAAGCTACAAGATATGTAGGGGTTGGCATAATATACGCCCTGTGGCTAGTCGACAAAGAGAATCAAAAAAGAGTTGCACAGCCTGTTGTGCAGCTCTTTTCTTTATTGTAACAAGCTTGTATGTGAAAAAATAAGTTTATCTTTGGAGGAAAAACTAATAAAAACCAACTCAAACAGTAAAATGATGCGTACTGGAACTTAGCAGACAGAAATTAGAATTCGAATATATAATTTGTACGTGGTAAGTTTAAAGCGACACGAAACGGTTTCAATATAGGCAAAATTTAAACTGACAGTTTGTGTTGCTAATAGGATATTCGGGTAGCATCAAAGCCTAGCTGATTGATAGTTAATTATGTTATAGGTTACATGTTTAATCTGATTTTTGTTATTTTTGTTTCGTATTTTTATTTATCCCAATTTAATTAATTTTTATTCCACTAAAATAAAGTAAAATGGAAACTAGACAGAAAAAGACAATTTTCGTAAAAGCTCCAAGTTGGCTTTTAGCATTTCTGACTATGATTTTATCAACGATTTTGTTATTTGCTATTGGCGAAGGAACAAAACTTGATAATTTAGCCTATGTTGTATATGATTTAGTAATTGTCGTTGGTTGCTATTTCATAGTCAAACAAAACCCGCCAAGCATCTGGTATGTACTTATCATTAGTAACCTGGCGGGGATTTTGCCTGCTTTCATTGAGCGGAATTTTTGGATAAGCATGATGTGGGTGTTTGTTTGCAGCGGATGGGTACTTTCAATACTTGCTGCAATTGTAGG